>DATAZS010000158.1:0-4456 GCA_036271915.1 Polyangia bacterium | reverse complement strand
GCGGCGGTCACGACTGACCGAAGGCGAGCGCGGCGCTACTTCGTGCCCGCGTCCGCGGCCCCGAGTGGCTTGCCGGCCGTCGTCGCCTTCGAGGCCGGCACGTTGGCCGCAGGCGCCGCAGATTTTGGCGCGGCTGCCGCGGGCGTCGAGGACGGCGTTGCCTTCGTCGTAACCTTCGTCGTCGCTTTTGCGACGGCGGCCTTGGGCGCGGCGGTCTTGGCCGGACCTTTGGATTTCGAATCGTCGGTCACGAGGCCTGGCGGAGCGGGCGGTCCCTCCGGCATGGGCATGGGCTTGAGCGCGGGAACAGCGGACGGTGCGCTCTTCTGCTTCGCCGTCTTCGCGTCCTCGGTGACGAGCCCGGGCGGAACGGGCGGTCCCATCACCTCGGGCGGCTTCGCCGCCGCAGGGTCCGGTTCGAGCGGCGCGCCCGTCGCCTTCAGCGCGCGCTGCCGCTGGATCTCGAGCTCCTTCTTCTCTTGGTCGTCGCTCACGCCCTCGATGTGGAAGATGACGCGGCGGTTGGCGGCGCGGCCGGCCTCGGTCTGATTCGTCGCCCACGGCAGCGCCTCGCCCTGGCCGATCGCGACGACGCGCGCCGGATCGACACCCTTCGAGATCAAGTAGACCGCCACGGACTTCGCGCGCTCGAGCGACAGCTTCTTGTTCCACGCTTCGGGCCCCGTGGCGTCCGTGTGGCCCTCGATCGCGCAGCGGCCGATCTCGGGGTGGTCCTTCAAGATGGCTGCGATGTCGTCGAGCGCCGGGCGGAAGGCGTGGCGAACGCGCGCGCGATCGGTCGCGAAGAAGATCGGCGTCAGCGTCTCGATCTCGCCGTCCTTGAGCGTGACGATGCCCTTGTCAGGGCAGCCGTCGTCGTCCTTGACGTTGTTGTACGTCTCGGGCTCGTTCGGGCACTTGTCCTTCGCGTCGGGGATGCCGTCCTTGTCGTTGTCGGGATCGGGACATCCGTCCTCGTCCTGGAAGCCGTCCTTGTCCTCGGGCTCCTTCGGGCACTTGTCGACGTCGTCCATGACGCCGTCTTTGTCGGTGTCGATGTCGTGCAGGTTCTTGTCGGGGCAGCCGTCCTCGTCCTTGTAGCCGTTCTTCGTCTCGGGCTGGTTCGGGCACTTGTCGAGCTTGTCGGGGATGCCGTCGTGATCGTTGTCGAAGTCGGGGCAGCCGTCGTCGTCTTCGAAGCCGTCTTTGTCCTCGGCCTGGTCGGGGCACCGGTCCTTGGCGTCTGGGATGCCGTCGTTGTCGTTGTCGGGATCGGGGCAGCCGTCCTCGTCCTGGAAGCCGTCGCGGTCCTCGGGCTCGATGGGACACTTGTCGACGTCGTCGGGGACGCCGTCGTGATCGACGTCGAGGGGCGCGTTCGACCACGAGGCGCCCGCGACGACGCGGAACACGGGCGTGCCGTAGCCGTCGAGCAGGCCGGGGCCCGCGGCGCCGAAGAGCTGCAGCGCGCCGAAGCGCTCACGCCCGCCGAAGAGGACCTCGAGCGGCGTCTGCTTCGTCGACGCGAGGGGGCTCGTGAGGGCCGTCGCGCCAGACAGCTCGCCGAAGACGCTCGTGCGCACGTTGAGCTGAACGTCGACGGCGAGGTTCGCGAGCAGCTCGTCGCCGAGCGCGACGTCGTAGAGCGTCGTCTTCTCGCGCAGGCGCGCACCCGCGCCCGCCGCGATCGTGAGCGCGCCCACGCGCACGTCGCCGAAGAGGCGCGCCTCGGCGCCGAAGCCGTGCTCGTGCACGAGGCCGCCCGCCGCGCCCGTCGGGATGACGGCGAGCACGCTCGCGCCGAGCCCCGGGCCGATGCTGCCGTTGCCGAGCAGGTGGAGCTTGAGGCCCGCGCGAATCGCGTCGAGGCCCGACTGCGTGGGCGATTGCACGCGCGCGAGCGTGTCGCCCGCCTGGTACGCCGTCACGGGGACGAGCGCGCCGAGCTCGAGGCGATCGGCGAGGCCGACGCTGAAGCGCAGCTGGGCGCCCACGGCGTTGCGCACGAGCGCCGTCGTGTCGTTCGCGGCGTCTTTGACGATGAGCGGGCGATCGGCGTAGTCGAGATCGACGCCGAGCCGCAGCTTGCCGTTCGGCAGCACCGTCGTCCCGTCGAGACGCAGCGTGCGATCGGAGAAGGGCGAGCCGTGGAACTGCTCGAGCTCGACGGCGGGCGCGGGCAGGCTCTGCGCGTGAGCGGGGGAGGCGAGCGAGGCGAGGCCCACCGACAACAACGAAAAGACGAGCGCGTGGGTCAGCGAGGAGGAGACGGGTCGGGGCATCGGCTCGGCGATGGTACCGAAACCTGGGCGCACGAGGGGACTAACGTTTCCGTAGGGTTGGACCTCGCTTTCCCTTGACAGGACCGTCGAGAACCGTAACTTACGCGCATTCGATTGTCGGCAAGACAGGCGCGTAGCTCAGTGGAAGAGCACTTCCTTGACACGGAAGGGGTCGGCAGTTCAATCCTGCCCGCGCCTACAGATACTTCGGCATCAGATGTTTCTTAAGGGGGGTTGCGCGGGGCGGCACGGGGCGTTTAGGTTGTCGGCTTGTCAGTGAAAGACACGAAGACAATCCGTCCCCGAGACAAGGGCGACGTGCCGGACGATCCGTTGTCGCGCATGCGGCACTCGGCGTCGCACGTCATGGCCGACGCCGTGCGCCGGCTGCGCCCGAACGCCAAGGTCGCGATCGGCCCGTCGATCGACAACGGCTTCTACTACGACTTCGAGACCGAGCCCTTCGCGCCCGAGGACGCCGCGAAGATCGAAGCGGAGATGAGCAAGATCATCGCCGAGAACCTGCCGTTCGAGCGGCGGGTCGTTTCTAGGGCCGAAGCCCTGGCGCTTTTTAGATCACGCGGCGAGAAGTACAAGGTCGAGATCGTCGAGTCGATCCCAGAGGGCGAAGAGGTCTCGTACTTCTCGCACGGCGACTTCGTCGATCTGTGCCGTGGCCCACACGTCGAGCGCACGGGCGACATCAAGGCCTTCAAGGTGCTGTCGTTCGCGGGCGCCTACTGGCGCGGCGACGAGCGCAACGCGCAGCTCCAGCGCGTGTACGGCACGGCGTTCCCGTCGCAGAAGGAGCTCGACGAGCACCTCGCGCGCATCGAGGAGGCCAAGCGCCGCGATCACCGCGTGCTCGGCAAGCAGCTCGATCTGTACTCGATGGACGATCTCATCGGGCCCGGCTTCGTGCTGTGGCACCCGAAGGGCGCGTTCGTGCGCTACCTCATCGAGGACATCATCCGGCGCGAGAACGTCCGCCGCGGCTACGAGCTCGTGTACACGCCGCACATCGCGCGCGAGCAACTGCTCGAGACGTCGGGCCACCTCGCGCACTACAAAGAGAACCTCTTCGGCGGCATGGAGCTCGACGGGCAGCGCTACCTCGTCAAGCCCATGAACTGCCCGTTCCACGCGACTATTTACCGGTCCTCCCTGCGCTCGTACCGCGAGCTGCCGATTCGTTACTCGGAGCTCGGCACGGTGTACCGCTACGAGCGCTCGGGCGTGCTCCATGGCCTGCTGCGCGTGCGTGGCCTCACGATGGACGACGGCCACCTCTTCGTGCGCGAGGAGGACATCGAGCAGGAGATCGGCGACTGCCTGCGCTTCTCGCTCGAGATGCTGAAGATGTTCGGCTTCGAGGACTTCAACCTCTACCTCGCGACGCGGCCCGAGAGCTTCCTCGGCGAGCCGGCGGCGTGGGACAAGGCCGAGGCCGCGCTGCGCGCGCTGCTCGAGTCGACGGGGCGGCCGTTCGAGGTCGACGAGGGCGGCGGCGCCTTTTACGGCCCCAAGATCGATCTCAAGATCAAGGACGCCCTCGGCCGCGAGTGGCAGTGCTCGACGTTCCAGCTCGACTACCAGATCCCGGAGCGCTTCGAGCTCGAGTACGTTGGCCAGGACGGCACACGCAAGCAGCCCATCATGATCCACCGCGCGCTGCTCGGGTCGATGGAGCGGTTCATCGCCGTGCTCATCGAGCACTACGCGGGCGCGTTCCCGCTGTGGCTCGCGCCCGTGCAGGCGCGCGTGCTCGCGGTCTCGGAGAAGGCCGCGGACTATGCGACCCAGGTCGCGAAGCGCCTCAAGCAGGAGGGCCTGCGCATCGAGACCGACGTCACGGCCGACAAGCTGGGGTCGAAGATTCGCAAGGCGCAGCTGGAAAAGATCCCCTATATGGTGGTCGTAGGGGAGAAAGACATGGTCGCGGGCGTGGTCTCACCGCGCACGCGTGAAGGTCAGCAACAGCCGGCGACGCCGCTCGATGAGTTCGCGCGTCGCCTCGCAGAAGAAGCCGCGGTGCCCATGGTGGGCGACGCGGCCCAGACGAATAATTAACAAGGAGCAAGAACATCCCAAGGCCATTCAACTCCGCCCCGCCGAGCGCAACCGACAACTATCGCGTCGGCCGCCGCATTCGAGTGCCCGAGGTGCGCGTCATC
>DATAZS010000157.1:0-2617 GCA_036271915.1 Polyangia bacterium | reverse complement strand
CCAACGGGTTCAACAGCGCCAACGGGGCCTCCGTCACGAACGGCCTCAACATGGCGAACGGCCTCAACTCGGCGAACGGCCTGTACTCGACGAGCGGCTACATGACGAACGAGCACGGACGCATGATCGTGCAGTACCTCGCGCGCTGCGCGCTGCCGTCGGGCACGAACCTCGTCAAGTCCGACCAGTACGGCATCAACTACACCTTCGGCGGTGGCCTGGGTCTCGCGCCCACGTACTACTCCGGAGGCTGCGGCCCTGACTGCTCGCAGGCGCTGTCGGCGTGCATGATGGCGCACATCAACTCCTCGGGCACGCACATCCCGCTGTGGATGGACAGCCCGGACAGCTCCGTCGGCTGGGGTGTGTCGCCCGCGTTCCCGACGCGCGAGGGAACCTTCTTCGGTCAGCTGATGGTGACCAACGCGGAGAACAACCTGGACGCCTACTACTGCAACGGCCCCGGCGTCGATCAGAACGTCGTCCCGGGCCGCCTCGGCGCCGATCAGGGCACGGTGCCCTACGCCAACGCGTACCCGACGGCGGCCGGCATGGACGGCCTGTGCGACACGACCCATGTCGTGAAAGGCTATGATCACGGCCACTGCACGCCGCACCTCACGAACGGCGTCGAGGACGGCGAGACGTCCTGCGCGCTCAACGGCGCGACGTACACGCACCCGCTCACGGTGTGGCGCGGCGCCACGTATCAGGCCGAGACGGCGCAGCCGGTGAACTTCACGACGTTCAACTGCACGCCGGGCACGAACTACTCGTGGGGCGCCTGCCCCGTCCAGGCCGATCCGGCCAACGGCATGGGCAAGCGCGTCGGCTACGTCAACGGGACGACGGGCGTCCAGTTCAACGGCGTCACCGTCGCCAACTCGGGCGCGGACAACATCATTGTCTATTACGAGAACGGCGACGCGTTCAACCAGACGCGCTACTTCGCGTTCAGCGTCAACGGCGGCACGACGCAGGTGAAGGCGTTCGGTGGTCTCGGCAACTGGCAACACCCGCGCGGCGCGGCCATCACGCTGTCGGGCTTCAAGGCCGGCAGCAGCAACACCATCAAGATCACGGGCGACGGCGTCCACCAGGCGCCTGACATCGACTGGATCGAGGTCGTCGACACGAGCGCGACGGTGCCCTCGACGGGCCTCTGCCAGCCGTCGCTGTGGAACATCACGACGTCGGCCAACACGTCGACCGCCAGCATCGCCGTCAACGGCAACAGCGGCGATCGCTGGACGACGAGCCGCTCGCAGCAGACGGGCGACTACTACCAGATCGACTTCACGGGCACGGTCAACCTCAGCACCGTGACGCTGAACAACAACTCGGACGGCGCGACGAACGACTATCCGGGCACGTACGCCGTGTACACGTCGCAGGACGGCGTCACCTTCGGCGCGACGCCCGTCGCGACGGGCCCCGGCGCCCCGGGCCAGACCATCATCTCGTTCACGCAGGAGTCGCTGCAGGCGATTCGCATCAAGGTGACCGGCGCGCGCACGAGCAACTGGTGGTCGATCGGCGAGATCACGACCGACTGCAGCCTGGCCTTCTAACGCGGCAGGCGGTTCAATCGTAGACCAGAAGGGGCGTCCAAACGGACGCCCCTTCTTCATTTTTTTTAGGCCGAGACCGCCGCTCAGCGCCGCGGCAGCTTGTTCGCGAGGGCGGCGGCGAACGGATTGTTGAAGGGTGTGCTTTGACGCGGCGGCGGCGCGGCGGGCGCACGCTCGCGCGGCATCGAGGGACCGCGCGGCGGTGAGGGCGCCTGCGAAGGTCGCTCGGTGCGCTCGGCCTTCATCGTGAGCGCGATCTGCTTCTTGTCGAGCTTGACCTCGAGCACGCGCACGGTCACGCGGTCGCCCGCGTTGACGACCTCGCGCGGATCTTTCACGAAGCGGTCCGCGAGGTGCGAGATGTGCACGAGGCCGTCTTGATGCACGCCGATGTCGACGAAGGCGCCAAAGTTGGTGACGTTGGTAACGATGCCGGGGCACATCATGCCGGGCTGCAGATCCTTCATCTCATGGACGTCGGCGCGGAACGAGAACGGCACGAAGGCGTCGCGCGGATCGCGCCCGGGCTTCTCGAGCTCGCGGATGACGTCCTCGAACGTGAACGCGCCGAGCTCGGTCTCCAGCTCCTTGGCCTGCTTGACGAGCTTGGCGCCCGAGCCGACGAGCGCCGACGTGCCGACGCCCAGGCGCCCCGCGAGCCGCTCGAGCGCGTCGTACCGCTCGGGGTGCACGCCCGTGTTGTCGAGCGGGTTCGCCGCGCCGGGGACGCGCAGGAAGCCCGCCGACTGTTCGAAGGTCTTCTTCGAGAAGCGCGGCACGTCGAGCAGCGCGGCGCGTGACGCGTACAGGCCCTCCTTCGCGCGGTGGTCGACGATCGCGCGCGCGAGGCCGGGGCCGATGCCCGAGACGCGTGAGAGCAAATGCACCGACGCCGTGTTGACGTCGACGCCCACCTGGTTGACGCAGGAGTCGACGACGCCGTCGAGGCTCTTGTTGAGGCCCGTGGGCGACACGTCGTGCTGGTACTGCCCGACGCCAATGCTCTTCGGGTCGACCTTCACGAGCTCGGCCAGCGGATCTTGGAG
>DATAZS010000156.1:0-3760 GCA_036271915.1 Polyangia bacterium | reverse complement strand
CAGGAACAGCACGAGCTTGCCCATGATCGGCTTGCTCTTGTTGAGGTACATCGGCTGGCCGTTGAAGCTCGTCGAGTACGTGCCGGTGCCCGTGACGTTGATGGGTCGGGTCGCGCCGCCGCTCGCGCCCGCGGAGCCCGTAGCGCCCGCGGTGCCGGCGCCAGCGCCGGCCGAACCGGAGGCTCCCGCGCTGCCGGTAGCGCCCGCGCTCCCGGCGCCCGCCGCGCCGAGCGCGCCCGCGCTGCCGGTAGCGCCCGCCGAGCCGGTGTTGCCCGCGCTGCCGGGCGTATCGCCCGCCGAGCCGGAAATGCCCGCGCTGCCGCTGGATCCCGCCGTGGCGGAGCTTCCCGCGTTGCCGGAGCTACTGCCGGCCGTGCCTGGGGAGCCCGTCCGATCGACGTTGCTGGTTGAACACGCCCCGACCAACACCAGCACCGCCGTGGAGACGAGACCTGCGCGCGAACGTACAACGGTCATGGGTCCTCCTGCTCGACGAACGACTGAGACCGGGAGCATAACACTGGAGTCGCCGGTCCCGATCACGCCCCGTGACGACCTGTTGCAGCATTTCGAGCGCGACCGCCGAGAGTCGGTGATACAACGCTCACAGATCATTGGGCCAGGGGGGGCGCTTTGACCGAGATCGATGACGCGCGTCTGTTGATTCGTCAGGCTCTCGACGGCGACGCGCGCAGCGCGCGCAGCCTCGTGGATCGTCTGTATCCAATGATCGCGCGCCGCGTGACGTCGACGTTGCTGCAGAGATCGCGAAAACGGGCCGTCGCGCAGGACGCGGGCGATCTGGTCCAGGAGGTGTTGTTGTCCCTGTTTCGAGCCGACGGGAAGGCGCTCCGGGCCTGGGACCCCGCGCGCGGCATGTCCCTCGACCGCTTCGTCGGGATGTTGGCGCAACATCAGGTCATCTCGATCCTGCGCAACGGGCGCGCCTCGCCCTGGCGCGACGAGCCGACCGAGACAGAGGAGCTCGAGAAGCTGGCCGGCACGACGTTGACGCCGGAGGCGATCGTCACCTCGCGGGAGAAGCTAGAGCTCTTGCTGGATCGCATGCGCGCCGAGCTGTCGCCGCGCGGGCTCGAGCTCTTCCAGCGCATCATCATCGACGAAGAGCCCCTCGAGGCGCTGCAGGCGGGGACTGGGCTGACGGCCGACGCGATCTATCAATGGAAAAGTCGGTTCCTGCGGGCGATGCGCGCGGTGGCCAAGTCCCTCGAGACGGCTTCTTTGTCAGAAACACCCGCGGCGACGCGTATGACCAAGGGAGCTCCTCAGACATGACCGGGGACTCCAGCAACGACGACGACCATGACGAGAGCGACGACCGCGATGAGCGCCGGAAGGATGACGGTGGAGCGTCCATGAAATCCGTGCTCGATGCTCTGCGGATGATCGCGCGCGAGGAAGAGACGGAGGCCGCCGCGCTGTCGCCCTCCGCGATCCCCGAGCTGTCCAACGACGCGCGCGATCGGCTCGTGCAAAGCCTCATGAGCGCACGAATGGATGCGGAGGCCCAAGGTTCCGCGGAACCGACGCGCGAGGCCGCGGCTTCGATGTCTTCGATCGCCGACGCGCGCGCCAAGCGAGAGTGTCGCCCGCGCCGAACAATTGTGTTTACGACGGCCGGCCTCTTGGCCGCGGTCGCGGCGGCCATTCTGTGGGTTCGGCCGTCCGGCGAATCGCTGTCATTGCCGAGCTACGCGGTCACGGCCGAGGGCGGAGCGAAGGACGTCCGAGGCATAGACGCACCCGAGGCCGGAGATCCGACGGTTTCGGCCGTTCAGCGGGTGCGCGACGGCTCGGAGCTGATCGTCACGCTGCGACCGAGCACGAGCGTCTCGGGCGACGTGACGGCGCGCGCTTTCGTCACGCGGGACGCGGAGTTGGCTGAGGTACACCCCCGGTCGCGCGTGGCGCCGAGCGGCGCCGTGCAGCTGGTCTTCGCGGGCGCCGACGTCATCGGATCGCGCCGCGGACGCGCGATCTTGCGCGTCGTCGTGGGGCGACCCCGCGCGCTCTCGGCCCTCGCCCCGCAGAACGTCGTCCGCGCATCATCGGGTCAGGGCTGGCGCGCCGTTACGGTGCCGCTGACCATCGAAGCCGACGCACGATGAACGCCGTCGGCGCGTGGAGCTCGCGCTCCGTCAATGCGATTGCTCTGACGCTGACGCACTTGGTACAAGATGCCTCACGCGTTCCCAAACCTCCGCGGCGAGACGCTTCCACATGACCGTCGCCTTGCTGGCGGCAGGTCTGGCGGGCACAACGTGCGCGCGGCGACAAAGCCCGAACGTCGCCCAACCACGGCCCGTCGTCGAGTGGGCCGGCTGCGCCGTCGTCTTCAAGGGTCCGCGCTGCGGGTTGTCTGCGGAGCGCAAGCTAACGTTGTGGACGGCGAATGCGAATGCGGCGAAATGGACCTTCGCCGCTGACGGCCTCCCGTTCAACGCGCGCGCAACGCAGCCCGTGCAGGAAGGCTGGCAGGTTTCTCTGGACGTGCCCGCGGGCGCGAAGAGGATCGAGTCCTTCCGACCGTCCGAGGCGCAGCCGGTTTGGGCGCTGGAGATCGCCGAAACCACTCCTTCACCGGACCTCGATGCGCTCGTCGCCGCCGGAAAACGCGGTGATCGCGACGCCGTCGCGCGGCTGCGGAGCCTGACCGCGAATGCGTCGCCGCCCCGCCGCGGGCCCGCGCAGGCGGCGCTCGGCCGCGTGCTTCTCGCGCGCGGCGAAATGTACGACGCCGAACGGGCGCTGCGTGCGGCCATGGAGGCCGACCGCGCCGAAGGTCGCCTCTCCGACGAGATGCGCGACGGCGACGCGCTCATCTGGGGCCTGGTCGTCCTGCAACAGCGATTCGCCGATGCGAGACGCATCCTCGAGTCCCTCGCGCCCACGCGCGATCAATTTCCCGAGGGATCCGTTTGGTATGCGCACAACGAGGGTTTGTTGGCGGCCGAGACCAACGATTTCCGGGACGCGCTGGCTAGTTATCGGGTCGTCGTCCGCTCCGCCGAGCGGCTGGAGATGAGCGCGCACTACAACGGCGGCGCCGAGGATCTCGCGCGCATCCTCGTGATCCTAGGGCGGGCGAAGGAGGCGGCCGCCATCCTCGAGCGGTTGCCCTCGAAGAGCGATCCTTGCGCTCAAGCGTCATTGACAATTAATCGGGCCGAGGCGTTCATTGAGACAACCGTGCACGGCGGCGAGGTCGACAACCGCCGCGTGAGAGCGGCGCTCGCCGACGAACAGCGCGCGACCGACGTCTGCCCCGATCCGCACCGCCGGTTGCTAGCGCTCGTCGACGCCGCTCGCTACGCGCTCGGGACGGGCGACGCCGCGACGAGCGACGCCTTGGTGGCTCTCTTGCGCCGCGAGCAGTCGGCCAAGGACGCGTTGGCCCGAGCGTGGCGCGACGATGTCCTCGGGCGTTGGTCGCTGGCGCGAGGGGACGGCTCGGAGGCCTTGAAAATCTTCGAGGACGAGTCTGGGATCGCGCGCGGCGCCGGTCTGCGAGACGAGCGCTTTCGCGCAGAGGTGGGCGCCGGAGAGTCGCTCCTCGCGCTAGGCCTCCGCGCGCGCGGCATCGCGAGGCTCAAGGCGGCCCAAACGCTCATGGAGCGAATGCTGGACGGAATCCCGCTCACCGAAGGACGAGGAGCGTTCCTCAGCACCCATGACGAGGGAGCCCGACACCTCGTCGGTGGGTTGGTCGACGGAGGCGCGCTCAGCGAAGGCCTTGCCG
>DATAZS010000155.1:0-5784 GCA_036271915.1 Polyangia bacterium | reverse complement strand
TCCAGTTGGCGCGTATCATCGGCGTCGCATGCGGCTACGCCTTCGTGTCTTGATGGCGCTCGCCCTCGCGAGCTGCGCGAAACCGATCGCCTTCGCGCCCGCCGACATCGCGGCGCACCACATGCTGGCGAACGCGCCGCGCGGGTTCTTCCTGGGCGTGGCGACGTCGGCGTACCAGATCGAAGGCGGCGCGGTCACGGACTGGACCGATTGGGAGAAGGGCACCTACGCCGACGGCACGCCCCACGTCGCGAACGGCGCGAGCGCCGCGGTCGCCGCCGACTCGTGGAACAAGTGGCGCCTCGACGTCGCCGCGTGCAAGCAGCTCGGCGCGAACATGTATCGCCTCGGCGTCGAGTGGAGCCGCCTCGAGCCGACCGAGGGCGCGTGGGACGTCGCCGCGGTCGCGCGTTACCGCGAGATGTTCGCGGCGCTGCGCGCGGCCGGCGTCGAGCCCATGGTGACGCTGTCGCACTTCACGCTGTCGCCGTGGATCGCGGCGCGCGGCGGCTGGGACTGGGAGGGCACGCCCGCGGCGCTCGCCGCCTTCGCGGCGCGCGCGGGCGCGGCGTTCGGCGATCTCGTCGATTGGTGGATCACGCTCAACGAGCCCAACGTCTACGTCGCGAAGGGTTACCTCGCGGGCCAGTGGCCGCCCGGCGCCAAGGATCCCGCGCGCGCCGTGCGCGCCCTCGCGGCGTTCGAGCGCGCGCACGGGCTCATGGCGGTGGCCTTGCGCGCGAGCGATCGCGTCGACGCCGACCATGACGGCCACGCGACGCGCATCGGGATCGCGCACAACGTCCGCGTCTTCGACCCGCGCACGTGGAACCCGATCGATCACATAGCGGCCGACCTGGCTGATGATTTTTACAACGAGCAGTTCCTCGACGCCGTCGCGCGCGGCCGCGTTCACGCCAAGCTGCCGCGCGTGCTCACGATCGACGAGCCGTTCCCCGCGCTCGCGGGCAGCTTCGACTTCCTGGGCCTCAACTACTACACGCGCGAGCTCACCGTCGGTCACCTGTTCGGCGACAAACACTACGAGCCGACGACGGCGCCGGCCCGGCCGCTCAGCGACCTCGGCTGGGAGATCTACCCCGAGGGCCTGTACCGCGTGCTGAAGCGTTACGCCGCGCGCCCGTGGCCGCTCTTCGTCACCGAGAACGGCGTCGCCGACGCGCACGGCGATCTGCGCCCCGACTACCTGCGCGCGCACCTCTATGCCGTCGATCGCGCCATGAGCGAGGGCGTGAACGTGCTCGGCTACCTTCACTGGTCGCTCATCGACAACTTCGAGTGGTCGCACGGCTACGACGGCCGCTTCGGCCTCTTCACGATCGACTTCGCGCACGACCCGACGCTCGCGCGCCGCCCGACGCCCGCCGTCGACACGTTCCGCGAAGCGGTCCGCGCGCTGGGGACGCTGCGCCCGTGAGCGCGCGTTTGGGATGCGTGGCGCTCGACGTCGCCGCGCCGGCGCCGTCACCCTGAAGCCGCGCGCGCGTGCTCAGGGCATGCCGTCGAAGAAGTCGACGACGCCGCTCTCGAGCGAGTACTCGGCGCCCACGATGACGAGCTGACCGTCCCGCACGAGCTGCTCGAGGATCTCCGAGCCTTTGGGCAGGTTGCGCACCGAGGCGCGGATGTTGGCGCGCACGGCCTCGCGCACGATGACGTCGTGCGCGGGACGCGGCTTGACGGCGAGGAGCTCTTCGACCGACGGGCGCACGCGATCGACGATCGAGCGCAGGTTGCGCGACTGGTTCTCCGTGGGCCGCTGCAGCTCTTCGAGCGTCGCGAGGATCGCGCCGCAGCTGGAGTGCCCCAGCACGACGACGAGCTGCGTGCCGAACTTCGCCGCCGCGAACTCGACGCTGCCGATGCCCGAGGGCGCGACGATGTTGCCCGCGATGCGGATGACGAACAGATCGCCCAGGCCCTGGTCGAAGACGATCTCGGCCGGCACGCGCGAGTCGGAGCACCCGAGCACGATCGCGAACGGCTCCTGCGACGTCGACAGCTCTTCGCGGCGCGACTGGCTCAGCAGCGCCTCGATACCACGCACGTTCTGCGTGAACCTTTTGTTGCCTTCTTGCAGCCTCTGCAGAGCTTCGCGCGCCTGGATCATGTCCCCTCTCGATCGGTCGGCGAAGTTAGCACACGCGCGCTAGTCTTCGGACATGAGCGTGAAAGATCTTCCTGTTGCGCTGGTCGCCGCCGATGCCGTGCCGCGCGCCAAGGCCACGAACTATCCGCCCGTGCTCGCGTCGCGCGTCGCGGGCCGCATGAAGCGGACGCTGGGCGATCTGTTCGGCCTGCGTAACTTCGGCGTCAACCTCACGCGGCTCGCGCCGGGCGCGGGATCTTCGCTGCACCACAAGCACAGCAAACAGGACGAATTCGTCTACGTCCTCGAGGGGCGGCCTACCTTGATCACCGACGCTGGCGAGACGGCGCTCGCGCCTGGGATGTGCGCGGGCTTCGCCGCGGGCGGCACGGCGCACCACCTCCTCAATCGCACGAGCGAAGACGTCGTCTATCTCGAGGTGGGCGACCGGGCGGCCGGCGACGCGTGCACGTACCCGAACGACGACGTGAGCGTCACGGTGGGCCCGAGCGGCGCGTTGACGTTCACCCGCAAGGACGGCACGGCCTACTGAGGGCGGCGTGCGCGCCCCTGCGCGCCGTGCTAGATGGATCTCATGGCATGGATCGCGCGAGATGGTGAACGGGTGAACGTCGGCGGCGGCTTCGGCGCGCAGGCGCCAGGCCGCGGAATCTCGACCGACGCGACGAGCCGCTTCCTGGGCCAGGTCTATCGCATGATGGCGCTGGGCCTGGGCGTCACGGGCTTCATCGCGATGCTCATGGCGTCGAGCCCGGGCGCGATGCAGTTCCTGCTCGCCAACCGCGGCATCGTCATGCTGCTCGTCGTCGCGCAGTTCGTGACGGTCCTCGCCTTCACGGGGCTCATCAACCGCGTGAGCGCGGGCGCGGCGGCCGCCATGTTCTTCGGCTACGCCGCGCTGTCCGGCGTGACCTTCTCCACGATCTTCCTCGTCTACACGGCGTCGTCGATCGCGGGGACGTTCTTCATCACGGCGGGCGCGTTCGCGGGGCTGTCGGCGTACGGGCTGCTGACGAAGCGCAACCTCGACGGCATGGGGAGCTTCTTGTTCATGGGCCTCATCGGCCTCGTGCTCGCGTCCGTCGTGAACATCTTCCTGCACAGCCCCGCGGTCTACTGGCTCACGACCTTCATGGGCGTGATCGTGTTCACGGGCCTCACGGCGTACGACACGGCGAAGCTGAAGCAGCTGGCGGCGGCTAAAGACGTTTCCGGCGAGATGGGCCGCAAGGTCGCGCTGCAGGGAGCGCTCATGCTCTACCTCGACTTCATCAACCTGTTCCTGATGCTGCTCCGAATCTTTGGGGGCCGTCGCCGCGATTAGCCCGGTCGGGTCATGCGCGCGATGCGCGCGGCGTGAGCAGGAAAACGCACGGCGAGCTCGGGGCCCTGCGCGAGCTCGAAGTCGGCGAAGGCGAAGCCTGGCGCGACCGTGCAGCCGAACAAGCAGTGCGTCGCGTCGGCGACGAGCTCGACCGCGAACCAGGTTCCCGCGGGAATGACGATCTGCGGACGCTCGCCCGCGGCGACGTCGAGGCCGAGCCGCGCGACGGTGCCCGGCGCGCCGTCGCGGAGCAACAGCACGTCGAGCGGTCCGCCTTCGTACAGGTGGAACACCTCGTCCGAACGCAGGCGGTGCAGGTACGTCGTCGGCTGCGCGCGCGTCACGAGGAAGTAGATCGCCGTGCTCGCCGCGCGCGGCGCGCCGTGCGGCAGCCCGTCGACCACGAGCGCCGCGCGGTAGGTCTCGACGTAGTGGCCGCGCTCCGGGTGCGGCGCGAGGCCGAGGCGCGTGATGAGCTCGCGCGCGCGTGCGGGAACTTCGGCAACCTCTTCGTGGCTCATCGGGGCAACGCGTGAGACGTCGGCAGCGGCGCCTCGAGGATCTCGCGCACGCGCCGCTCGAGCTCGGCCGGCGTGAACGGTTTGCCGATGAACGGCACGCCCGTGACCGCCGGGCGATCCGTGTAGCCCGACATGATGGCCAGCTTCATCGCGGGCCGCAGCGCGATGGCGCGCCGGAGCAGCTCCGGACCGCTCAGCACGGGCATGACGGCGTCGGTCAGCAGCAGGTGGATGGGGAAATCAGTCTGGTGGATGAGCTCGAGCGCCTCGCCGCCGTGCCGCGCGAGCAGCACCTTGTAGCCGCGGCCCTCGAGGATGCGGCGCACGAGCTGGCGCACGGCCTCCTCGTCCTCGACGAGCAACACCGTCGACGCGGGGGGCGACGACGACGGCGCCGCGACCGCTTCCTCGACCGCCGGCAGCAGGACCTGCACGATCGTGCCGCGCCCCGGCGCCGACTCGATGCGCACGAGGCCGCCGTTCTGCGCGACGATCCCGTACACCGTCGTGAGGCCGAGGCCCGATGCGCCCGTCGACTCCTTCGTCGTGAAGAACGGCTCGAACGCGCGCGCCGCGACCTCGCGCGACATGCCGACGCCGTTGTCCTCGACCGTGATGCGCACGTAGGCGCCCGGCTGCGCGCCGAGCCCGGGGGGCAGGCGCGCCGCCTCGAGGCCCACGTTCGAGGTCGAGATGCGCAGCCGACCGCCCGCGCGCAGCGCCTCGCGCGCGTTGAGGACGAGGTTCACGAGCGCCTGCTGCAGCTGCGCGGGGTCGGCCTTCACGCGCGCGACGTCGGGCGCGAGCGCGAGCTGCAACGAGATCTCGTCGCGCAGCAGGCCGCGCAGCAGGTGCTCGAGCTCGGCGACGGCAACATTGACGTCGAGCACCTTGGGCGCGGGGGCCTGACGCCGCCCGAACGCGAGCAGCCGATCGACGAGCCCGACGGCGCGCTCCGTGGCGCGCTTCATCTGTTCGAGGCGCTCCTCGGCGTGGCCCGACGGATTCTTGGCGTCGGCGACGAACCCCGTCGTCGCGGCCAACAGATCGTTGAAGTCGTGCGCGACGGCGCCCGCGAGCCGCCCGACGGCCTCCATCTTCTGCGCCTGCCGCGCCTGATCCTCGAGGCTGCGACGCTCCTCCTCGGCGCGCTTGGCGTCGGTGAGATCGCGCGCGAACATCGCGAACGCCGCGGGCCCGGCGTCGAGCCGCGTCACCGTGAGCTCGAGCGGAAACAGCGACCCGTCGGCGCGCAGGCCCTGCTGCTCGACGCGGAACTCGACGATGCGCCCCTCGGCCTTGCGATAGCGCGCGAGGTCCGCCTGGAACGCCGCGCGGCGCTCGGGCGGGATCACGAGATCGACGAACAGCTTCGCGCAGGCCTGCTCGGCGCGGTAGCCGTACATGCGTTGTCCCGCGGCGTTGATGTCGACGATGTGGCCCCCGGCGTCGATGGCGACGATCGCGTCGGTCGAGGCCTCCTGCACGGCGGCGCGGTACGCCTCGCTCGCGCGCAGCCGCTCTTGCTCGGCGCGCCGCTCGGTGACGTCGCGCGCGACGGCGTAGTACACGCCCTCCGCGGGCACGAGCCGCGCGCTCCACTCGAGCCACCGGTAGGAGCCGTCCCGGTGGCGATAGCGGTTCTCGAACGACATCATGGCCGCCGGGTTGGCGCGTCGAAACTCGGCCAGCGTGCGCGCCTGATCGTCGGGGTGAACCAGGTCAGCCCAGCTCATGCGATAGAGCTCTGCGAGCGGATAGCCGAGCACGCGCTCCCAGGCCGGGTTGAGGCGCCTGAACGTCCCGTC
>DATAZS010000154.1:0-7103 GCA_036271915.1 Polyangia bacterium | reverse complement strand
GCGTGGCCGAACCACAAAATCGCGGACTGGCGAACCTCGTGGGAGGACGGACATTACGTCGACGTCGTCGGCGTGGACGGGACGCGCGTGTACGTGATGGATCCGTCGGTGCGCACGGGCTACGCGTACCTGCCGCGCGACGAGTTCCTCACGCGCTGGCACGACTACGATCTCGAGAACGGCGAGAAGGCCGTCTACGAACGGCTCGGGATCGCGATCCGAGGACACGCCCGCCTCGCGCGCTACCCCGACGAGCCGACGCCCGTCCGATAGATCACGCCTTTCGCGTGCGGCGTCGCCGCCGCGCGGGGGTCGCGCGGCTCGGGTTCGGCGGCGGGGACGTTTTCTTTTTCTTGACGACGCGCCTCCGACCACGAACGGAGGCCGACGGCTCGTGCGCGCGCAGCCACTGCTCGAGCTCGGCGCGATCGAGCGCGACGACGGGCGTGCTGGCGGCCTGCGTGAGGTCGGCGAGGGCCTGCCGCGCGAGGGCGAGGGCGGACGTCGGGTCGCGCCCCAGATCGAAGAGCGCGCGCGCGAGCGGGGAGCGAATCTCGGCGAGCCGAATCGCGGGCATGTGGTTCCCCTCGCGGATCACCAGCGCGCGCTCGAGCACGGTTACCGCCTCGCGCGCTCGACCGGTCCGCAGGTAGCAGTTGCCCAACGTTCGCATCGGGTACGTCACGACGAGCCCGCTCGGGTCGGTCTCTCGCTCGAACACGGCGAGCGCGCCGCGCGCCAACTCGATGGCCTCGTCGAATTTCCCGATTCGAAACAGGAACTGCGCCTGATTCGTCGTCGTGATGGTCGTTCGTGGGTGAGCGGCGCCGAGCTCCTTCGCGAGGATCTCGAAGGCGCGCTGGTTGACGGCGAGCGCCTCGACGAAGTTCGCGCCGTAGGCCATGTGATTGGCGAGGTTGGTCAGACTGACGCCGACTTCGACGGCGTCGGGCCCGAGCACGCGTTCCTTTGCCGCGACGGCGAGGCGTGAGTCCTCGATGGCCTCGCGGAGCCGCCCCTGCTGCTGGCGCATGCCGCCGCGGCTGTCGTAGTAGAGGGCCCACATGAGGTCGTGTCCGCCGATGCGACGGAGGATCGCCTCGGTATGACGGCTCCAGATCTCGCCGACGTCGAAGCGCGTCTTGACGGCACCCGCGAAGTAGACGAGCAGGGCGGCGGCCTCCGCGGCGACCTCCTCGTGACGGCACTCCTCGGCGATGAACAGCGCCTCCTCGAGCTGGATCGAGGGCTCCATCGAGACCTCGTTCTGTAGCTTCGCAAACAGCAAGAGGACCTCGGCGAGCGTGGGCGCGTGGCCAAGTCGGCGCGCCTCGTCGACGATGGGCGTGACGGCCGCCAAGCCGTCGACGGCCCGGCCGACGCGCGACAGGGCGCGGGACTCGACGAGCCGCGCGCGGAAGGTCTCGACGGCCGAGCGCTCCGCGGGATCATCGGGGAGGCGCAGCACGGCGCGGAGCAGCTTGATGTCCTGACAGCGCTCGAGGTTGCCGAGGGCGTTCGTCGCCTTGACGGCGTTCTCGACGACCTCGCCCGTCGGCTCGCGGAACAGGCGACAGAGCGCCTTGAGATCGTCGAGCCCCTCGTCGAGGCACGCCATCCTGAGATCGAGCACCTCGGCCGATTGATCGCCGCGCACGTGCGTCGCCTCGCAGACCTCGACGTACAGCTCGGTCCAACGTTGCGCGTAGCGATCGAGCAGCGCGCTCGCCGCCACGAAGACCGCGGCGGCGTACGGCTTGCCCGTCGCCAAGAAGGCCTCGCGCATGCGCTCCTTCTCGGGCGTCGGCACGGGGTACCCGCCCACGGGGGCCTCCCAGACGCCGGCCAGCTTGGCTGCGGCGCCCGTCGCGAAGCCCTTGCGTCCCGTGCCCGCGCGTCGGTCGAGCTCGGCGAGCAGCTCGTTCATCGACGGGAAGCGCGCCGCGGGATCCGCCTTGAGGCCGCGCCCGAGGACCTCGAGCAACCACGCGGGAACGCCGTGCGCGGCGCGCCGCTCGGCGAGCCGTCCCGCGACGACGTTGTCGCCCAGCTCCTGCAGCGAACGCCCCGCGAAGGGCCGCTGACCGTAGAGCGCCTCGTAGAGCGCGACGCAGAAGCTGAACTGATCGGAGCGCGCGTCGGCGGGCAGGCTGCGAAACTGCTCCGGCGACATGTATGCCGGCGTGCCGAGCACGGCGCCTGTCGCCGTGATCTTGTCGCGGAAGACCGTCGTCGGCGTCGCCGTCGAGCCGTGCGGTACGGGGAGGCTGAGGCCGCTGTTCAGCTCCATCGTCGAGTCGAAGTCGGGCTCGGGCGGAGCGTCGACCGCATCCTCGAGCGCCATGCGCGCGAGGCCGAAGTCCATGACGCGCACCTGACCTCCCGGTGCCGTCACCATGACGTTGTCGGGCTTGAAGTCGCGGTGAACGAGCGCCTTGTCGTGCGCCGCCGCGAGCCCACGCCCCGCGGCGAGGAACGCGTCGAGGATCTCGTGCCACGTGCGCGGCTGGACCTGGAGCCAGAAGCGCAGCGTGTGTCCCTCGATGAACTCCATGGCGATGAAGACGCGATCCCCGAACGTGCCGGCGTCGTAGACGACGACGACGTTCGGGTGCGAGATCTTCGCCGTGGCCTGCGCCTCGCGCATGAGGCGCGTGCGGTTGTCGGCGCCGTCGCCCGAGGAGACGGCGCGCGGCCGCAGCAGCTTGATGGCGATCTTGCGGTCGAGCTCCGGGTCGTACGCGCCGTAGACCTCGCCCATGGCGCCGCGGCCCACGAGGCCGAGCACGACGAAGCGCCCGAGCGCCGTGCCGCGCGTGAGCACGGGCAACGGCTCGGCGACGGGCGCCGAGCTGAGTTCGAAGTCTGATTGGCGCATGCGCGCGGCCCGCCACCCCGACCGCCTAGGGTCCATCGGCATGACGAGGCCGACCGTAAAGGGGGCCGCCAAGGTCGGAGCGTCACGAACCTGACGAGCGCGGCGCGTCCCTAAGGTCGTCTTTTTCGTCGACGCCGGAAAATAGTCTCCCGACCTGGCGTCCTCACCGCATTACACAGACGTTCGCGGGCCTCGGGGCGCGGGCGGTCCGAAAACCAGGTTCAGGGACGTAGGTCAAAAGAGGAGCGGGATGCGAAAGTCATTGTTGGTGGTGCTCACGGTGATGGCGGCGGCGGGGACGGCGCGCGCGCAGACGGTCTTGCCGCGCGCGGGGTGGGTCGCGACGGCGTCTTCTGCCAACGGCGGCGAGCCCGCGTCGAACGCCATCGACGGCAGCGCGACGACGCGCTGGAGCTCGGGCACGCCCCAGACGTCGGGGCAGTGGCTCTCGCTCGACATGCGCACGGCGCAGACGTTCTCGCAGGTCACGATCGATCCCGCGTCGTCGTCGAGCGACTTTCCGCGCGGCTACCAGGTGTTCGTGTCGAACGACGCCGTGACGTGGGGCGATCCCGTCGCGTCGGGCACGGGCGGCGGCGGCCTGCTCACGATCGCGTTCCCCACGCAGACGGCGCGCTTCGTGGGCGTCGTGCAGACGGGCGCGTCCACCAGCTGGTGGAGCATCGTCGAGATCAACGTCTACGGACCGGGCGCCGTGCCGCAGGTCGCGCTCACGCCCGCGGCGTGGGTCGCGACTGCGTCGTCGACGTCGGGCTCCGACGTCGCGAGCCACGTCTTCGACGGCGTCGCGGCGACGCGGTGGAGCAGCGGCGTCCCGCAGGCGAACGGCCAGTCGTTTCAGGTCGATCTGCTGAGCGCGCAGCCGCTCACGGGCGTCGCCATGGACTCGGGATCGTCGAGCCCGAGCGACTATGCGCGCGCCTTTCAGATCTATGCGACGAACGATCTCGGCAACTGGGGCGCGCCGCTCGCGTCGGGGTCGGGGACGAACGCGTTCATCAAGACGTCGTTCGCGACCACGCCGGCGCGCTACCTCAAGATCGTGCTCACGGGCAGTTCGTCGAGCTGGTGGTCGATCGCCGAGCTCACGGTCTACGGCGTGGGCACCTTCACGCCGGCGGCGACGGCGCTGCCGCGGCTCGGGTGGACGGCCAGCGCATCGGTGGCGTGCGCGAGCGCGGCGACGCCGGCGCAGGCCCTCGACGACGACGCGACGACGCGCTTCGCGACGTGCCAGAATCAGGCGAGCGGCCAGACCTTCGTCGTCGACATGCAGGTCGCGCGCACGTTCACGAAGGTCACGCTCGACGCGGGCACCTTCAACGGCGACTCCGCGCGCGCCTATCAGGTCTACGTGTCGAACGACGGCGTCAGCTTTGGCGCGCCCGTCGCGACGGGCACGGGCGCGACGCAGCTCATCACGATCAACGTCCCGTCGCAGACGGCGCGCTACGTGGAGATCGTTCAGACGGGCGCGGCCCCGGCCAACTGGTGGTCGATCGCCGAGCTCAACGTGTACGGCCTACCGCCCGTCGAGCTCTTGCGCGACGGCTGGGTCGCGAGCGCGTCGGCGGGCGCCTCGACGGCGGCCGCCGCGATCGACGGCAACGCGTCGACGCGCTGGACGACGAGCGCGCCGCAGGTCAGCGGACAATGGTTCCAGCTCGACATGCGCGCCGCGCAGAGCTTCAACCAGATCGTGCTCGACGCCACGGGCGCCTCCAGCGACGACCCGCGCGCGTACGCCGTGTATGTGTCGAACGACGGCGCGAGCTTCGGCGCGCCGGTCGCGACGGGCGCGGGCTCGGCGGCCGTCGTGTCGATCGGCTTCGCCGATCAGACGGCGCGCTACGTGCGCGTCGTGCAGACGAGCAGCACGTCCAGCTGGTGGTCGGCGTTCGAGGTCAACGTCTACGCCTCGCCGACGATCGTGCAGATCCAGAGCTACATCGATCGCGCGTACTACGCGTCGACGGACGTCGTCTCGTCGTTCGTGTTCCAAGGCGAGCAGATCGATTGCATCCCCTTCGCCGCGCAGCACTCCGTGAAGGCGTGGCTCGCGCAGGGCGTGTCGATGCCGACGACGATCCCCGCGGCGCCCCCGCATCGCCCGGGCGCGCCGCCGGTCACGCTGCCGCTCGCGCTTTCGTTCTCGGGCCAGCCCGACGTCAACGGCCGCCCGAGCCAGTGCCCGAGCGGCACCGTACCCTTGAGCCGTCCCACCGTCGCGCAGATTCAGGCCGCCGGCGGCGTCGCCGCCTACAAACAGTCGATCGTCCCGCGTGCGAAGCTCCTCGGATCGCGTCAGGGCGTCGAGAACGATTGCTGGCTCAACGGCTCGGCGACGCCGGGGGGGCCGCTGTTGCCGGGCGACGGATCGCAGATCGGCTCGCGCAACGCCACCGACTATGACCACGCCGTGGGCATTCAAAATTCGGGGTGGCAGCCGGCGGGCGCGCCGGGCTTCTACGGCATGTCCATGGCGACGCCCATCTATCAGCCGAACGTGGTGATGAACACCACGTTCGATGACACGGGGCTCGAGCACACCGACTCGCAGCTCTGGGTCCAGACGGGAACTTGCGACAACGAGTACAACCCGATCGCGGACTACGCGTTCGGTGAGTCGCGCAACCAGTGCCGGCTCGGCAGCGCGTGCACGACCTGCGTGGGCGCCGATTGCGCCAACTGCGCCGTGCAAAGCCTCGAGGTGGTGTCCCTCACTCAGGAGGGCATCGCGAACCAGATGCCCAGCGGCGTCAACGAGACGCGGCTGCAGGTGTTCATTACGAGCGACGGGTACTACTCGGCCTATTGCTTCGCGGGGACCGGGAGGTGCACCGGCTGCCCGTCGACGCCCGGTCCCGCGGGCGAGGGATCGGACTGCTTCGTGGCGCTGCCGCAGGCGCCCTTCAAACCCAACCAGCTGCTCACGCCCAACGGCGGCCTGGGCGCCGCGCAGTACGGGATCGTCCCGCAGGACATCACCTTCAGCGTGTGGAACGGCGCGAGCACCGGCATGCCGGGCTGGTGGGTCTACGTCGACGATGAGCCGATCGGCTGGTACCCGCCGCAGGCGTTCAACTGGCCCGACGGTTCGCCCGGCCCCCTCGGCACGGGCGTCGCGACGTACGCGCAGGCCGGCGGCGAGGTCTTCGACACGTGGCCCGGCGGCAAGCACACCGACACGGCCATGGTGAGCGACAACGCCGCGTCGGCCGGCTACAAGTACGCGGCCTACGCCCGCAACGTCGAGTACTACGACGTCGCGAAGACGCCCCACGACGCGAGCCTCACGTACCTCGTGCCGCCCGCGAGCGAGGGCGACGCGAGCATCCCGGGCCTCTGCGGGCTGGACTCGGGCGGCTGGACGGACGCGGCATCGGCGCCGGGCGCGTACTCGCTGTCGACGACGACGCCGCCGGGCGACGCGAGCTGGGGGACGTACTTCTACTTCGGAGGCGGGCAGCTCTCGAAGGAGATCGGGCCCGCGGCGTCGACGGCGCAGCCCGTCGCGATCCTCTATCACCAGTATGCGGCGTGCAATTTCGTGCCGACGAATCCGGGCGCCGCGGCCACGGGCTCCAACGCCGCCTACGTGCTGTTCGCGATCGAAGGGCTCGACAACAACGGGCTCGGCACGATCGACTTTCACTTCGATCCGGCGAGGCTCTACGTCGTCGACCCGAACACGGGGCTTCGCGACTACAGCGCGGCGACGCCGACGCTGCAGCTGTATCGCTACATCATCGGGACGGACGCGGCGCTCGCGCAGACGGTCCCAAGGAACGTCGCCGACGTGGATGGTGCGCTCATCGGCTATGTCGCGCTCATCGTGACGACGAAGGCGACGGACGGGCCGAGCGAAGCCAACGCGACCACCTACAACCTCGCGTACGACCGCCAGCCGGGCGACCCGCCCGTCGTGTTGTTCAACAACTCGTCGAGCCACCCGTCGACGATCGGTCAGGACGACTGCAGCAAGCTCGGGCTCAGCGCGACCGTGACCAATTTCTGAAGCCGTCGTGGGTTAACCTCTAGAGCGTGCTCGCCGCTCGCGTTCGTTGGCCGCGCCCGCGCGCGCGATCTGGCTTCGCGCGGGCGGCGCGCGCGCTGTGGACGCTGCCGACGAACGTGCTCGGACACCTCGCGGGCCTCGTCGTCAGCGGCGGGCGCGCGCGTCGCGTGGGCGGGCCCGCGGCGC
>DATAZS010000153.1:0-7824 GCA_036271915.1 Polyangia bacterium | reverse complement strand
TTCCGCCCACGCAGCTCTGCCTCAACTGCCACTCGCAGGTGTGGAACAAGAGCCCGCTGCTGGAGCCCGTGCGCCAGAGCTTCTTCCAGAACAAGCCCATCGAGTGGCGCCGGGTCAATAAGGTACCTGAGTACGTCTATTTCAATCACTCGATCCACGTCAACAAGGGCGTCGGTTGCGTGAGCTGTCACGGTCGCGTCGACAAGATGCCTGCGGTCGAGAAGGCGGAGCCGCTCACGATGGGCTTCTGCCTCGACTGCCACCGCCACCCCGAGCAGCACCTCAGACCCGTGTCGGAGGTCGTGAACATGGATTGGAAGCCCGAGGGCGGCCAGACCCAAGAAGAGGTCGGCAAGGCGCTCATCGACGAGAACCACGTTCACACGCGCACGAGCTGCACGACGTGTCACCGATGATGATGCCGAGGACCTTTTAGATGAGCTGCGACGACAACAAGGACGCGCGCGCGAAGGATCGCGAGAAGCGACGCTCGCTCCCGATCGTCAAGGCGTCTGCGACGAATGCGTCTGGCAGCGCCGCGAAGCGCGCGCCGAAGTACTGGCGCAGCATCGAGGAGAAGAACGCCGCGCTCGCGACGCTCGCCGGCGGACAGCAAATGACGCCGGGCCTAGCCGGCGTCAATGAGTTCCCGCCGGGCGCCGACGAGCTGCCCGTGGGGAGCGTCTCGCGCCGCACGTTCATGCAGGTGATGGGCGCTTCGACGGCGATCGCGACGATCGGCGCCGCCTGCCAGAAGCCCAACGAGAAGATCATTCCGTTCGTGCGTCGCCCGCCGGAGATCACGCCCGGCAACTCGCTGCACTTCGCGACGGCGTACGCGCTCGAGGGTTTCGGGAGCGGTCTGCTCGTCGAGAGCCATGAGGGCCGCCCCACGAAGATCGAGGGCAACCCCGCACACCCCGATTCGTTGGGCGCGACGACGGCCATCGAGCAGTCTCTCATCCTCGGCCTCTACGACGACGATCGCGCCAAGCAGCTCCGCAGCGCTGGCCTACCGATCGCGTGGATCAACTTCCTGCGCCAGACGAAGGCGCGCATCCCCAAGCTCACGGAGGCCAAGGGCGCGGGCCTGCGCTTCCTCGTCGAGCCGACGGCCTCGCCCGTGCTCGGCGACCTTCGCCGCAGAATCCTCGCGCGCTTTCCGGCGGCCAAGTTCGTCAGCTACGCGTCGACCTCGAGCGACGGTGCGGCCGACGGCCTGCGCATGGCCTTCGGCCAGCCGCTCGTCGCGCGCCACAACTTCGACAAGGCGCAGATCGTTCTGTCGCTCGACGCCGACTTCTTGGGCGAAGGCCCCGAGCTCACGCGCGCGACGCGCGGCTACGCTTCGCGCCGCGAGCCCGGCCCCGAGATGAGCCGCCTCTACGTCGTCGAGCCGGCCATGACGGGCACGGGCGCGATGGCCGATCACCGCCTGCGTCTGCGCGGCGGCGACGTCGCCAGCTTCGCGGCGGCGCTCGTCGCCGAGCTCTCGACGCGCGCCGGGCTGCAGTCGCTCGGGCCGCTCGCGGGTCTGCCCAAGGGCACGGCTGGCGACACGAAGTGGCTCAAGGCCGTCGCCAACGATCTCGAGAAGAACCGCGGGCGCTCGCTCGTCATCGCGGGGCGTCGCCAGCCGGCGGCCGTGCACGCCCTCGTCGCCGCCATCAACGCGGCGCTCGGCAACGTCGGTACCACCGTCTCTTATATGTTGTCGCCCATCGATCAACCGTCGGGCGTGAAGGCCCTCGGCGGGTTGGTCGAAGACGTCGCCGCCGGTTCGGTCGACACGCTCGTCATCACGGCGTCGAACCCCGTCTACACGGCGCCCATCGACTTCAAGCTCGGTGCGCTGCTCAAGCGCGTTCCGACGACGATCTATCACGGCCTGTACGAGGACGAGACGGCCGCCGTCTGCACGACGATGATCCCCGCCGCGCACACGCTCGAGACGTGGGGCGACGCGCGCGGCCTCGACGGCACCGTGTCGATCGTGCAGCCGCTCATCGCGCCGCTGTGGGGCGCCTACACCGAGACGCAGGTCCTCGCGGCCTTCCTCGACGAGGGCGACGTCACGCCGCACGAGCTCGTGCGCCGCTACTGGTACGGTCAGCGCCCGAGCGATCAGGCGACGGCCTTCGACGCGGCGTGGGAGAAGTGGCTCGCCGACGGCGTGCTGCCCGGCACAGCCGCCCAGCCCGTCAACGTCCCGGCCGTCGACGCGTCGGCGCTCGCGAGCCTCGTGACGCCGCAGCTCGGCGCCGCGACGGCGAAGGCCGACGGGCTCGAGATCGCGTTCGTCAGCGACCAGCGCCTCCACGACGGTCGCTTCGCGAACAACGCGTGGCTGCAGGAGCTGCCGCACTCGATCACGAAGCACACCTGGGACAACGCCGTCTTCATCTCGGAGGCGACGGCCAAGGCGCAGAGCCTCGAGACGGGTGACGTCGTCGCCCTGCAGTACCGCGAGCGCTCGGTCGAGGGCCCGATCATGATCGTGCCCGGTCACGTCGACGACGCCGTCACGGTCGCCCTCGGCCACGGCCGCGCGGGCGCCGGCGAGTCGCTCGCGAAGGGCGTCGGCTTCAACGCGGGCGCCATTCGCACGAGCGACGCCCCCTGGTTCGACCGCGGCCTGCGTCTCTCCAAGGTCGACGACGGCTACAAGTTCGCAATCACGCAGGAGCAGCTCACGATGGCGCCCGACGGGCGCGACTCGTTGCCGCCCGCCGTCGACGCGACGCTCACCGACGTCCTCAAGGAAAGCTCGAAGTTCAACGAGGAGCTCGCGGAACGCCGCGGAGTGCTCCCCACGATCCACGAGCCGGTCGACTACAGCACCCAGCAGTACAAGTGGGGCATGTCGATCGACCTCAACAAGTGCACGGGCTGCAACGCCTGCGTCATCTCCTGCCAGTCCGAGAACAACATCCCGGTCGTCGGTCGCAAAGAGGTGATCAACAACCGCGAGATGAGCTGGATCCGGATCGACCGTTACTTCTCGGGCTCGCCCGAGGATCCGATGGTCGTGTTCCAGCCGCTCGGCTGCCAGCAGTGCGAGACCGCGCCGTGCGAGTACGTCTGCCCCGTGAACGCGACGACCCACAGCGACGAGGGCCTCAACGACATGGCCTACAACCGCTGCATCGGCACGCGGTACTGCAGCAACAACTGCCCGTACAAGGTGCGGCGCTTCAACTTCCTCAATTACACGGTCGACTACTCCGCCGCACGCATGATGGGGACGAACCCCGACGTGACCGTCCGCACGCGCGGCGTCATGGAGAAGTGCACGTACTGCGTGCAGCGCATCGAGCGCAAGCGCATCGAGACGCGCATCGAAAACGGCGGGCAGGGTAGGGCGATCAAGGACGGTGAGCTCGAGACGGCCTGCCAGCAGGGGTGCCCGGCGCGCGCCATCGAGTTCGGCTCGCTCAACGATCCGAACGCTAAGGTGACGCGCCTGCACGCCGACCCGCGCCGCTATGACCTCTTGCACGAGCTCGGGACGCGTCCGCGCACGGCGTACCTCGTGCGCGTTCGCAACCTCAACCCGGAGCTCGCCATGGTGACTGCGTCGACTGCGTCGACGGCGGCGGAAAAGGCGGCGGAGTAATGTCAGCCGCGCCGCACGCCACGCCCTCGCGCGATCCGCTCGAGCCTGCCGTCCTCCTCGAGGGCGCGCAGACCGACGCGTCCCTCAACGAGAGCCTCCTCAACCACGTCTGGCGCGGCGCGGGCCGCGGCTGGTGGATGTTGTTCGGCTGCGCGCTGTCCGCGCTCAGCCTGCTCGTCATCGCGATCAGCTACACGCTGTACGAAGGCATCGGCGTTTGGGGCAACAACATCCCCGTCGGTTGGGCCTTCGGTATCATCAACTTCGTCTGGTGGATCGGCATCGGCCACGCCGGCACGCTGATCTCGGCCATCTTGCTGCTGCTGCAGCAGAAGTGGCGCACGTCGATCAACCGCTTCGCCGAGGCGATGACGTTGTTCGCCGTCATCTGCGCGCTGCTCTTCCCGCTGCTGCACACGGGGCGCCCGTGGTTCGCCGCGTACTGGCTCATGCCGTACCCGAGCGTCCAGCGCATCTGGCCGCAGTTCAAGAGCCCGCTCACGTGGGACGTCTTCGCCGTCTCGACGTACTTCACGATCTCCCTACTGTTTTGGTTCCTTGGCCTCGTGCCCGACCTCGCGGCGCTGCGCGACTCGTCGAAGAGCAAGGTCAAGCGGACGATCTACGGCATCTTCGCGCTGGGCTGGCGCGGCTCGGGCCGTCACTGGGCCGAGTACAAGTGGGCCTACCTTCTGCTCGCGGGTCTGTCGACGCCTCTCGTGCTCTCGGTCCACACGATCGTGTCCTTCGACTTCGCCGTGTCGGTCATCCCAGGCTGGCACACGACGATCTTCCCGCCGTACTTCGTCGCAGGCGCCGTGTTCTCGGGCTTCGCGATGGTGGCGACGTGGATGATCCCCGCGCGCACCTTCCTCGGACTCAAGCACGTCGTCACGGTCAAGCACATCGAGAACATGTGCAAGGTCATGCTCGCGACGGGCCTCATGGTGACCTACGGGTACATCATGGAGCACTTCATCGCGTGGTACAGCGGCAACCCGTACGAGTTCGGTCAGTTCTTCCGCGTGCGCTGGCACGGCCCGATGAGCGGCATCTTCATGACGATGGTGTTCTGCAACTGCATCGTCCCGAATGTTTTCTGGATCAAGAAGGTCCGCACGCACATGGGCGCCGTCTGGATCGTCTCGCTGCTCATCAACGTCGGCATGTGGTGTGAGCGCTTCAACATCATCGTGACGTCCTTGCACCGCGACTTCCTGCCGTCGAGCTGGCACAACTACGCGCCGAGCTGGGTCGACATCAGCCTGTTCATCGGCACGATCGGCTTGTTCTCGACGCTGTTCCTGCTGTTCCTCAAGTTCGTGCCCGCCGTCGCCGTGACGGAGGTCAAGGAATATCGCCACGAGCTCGAGCACGAGGCCCACGAGATCAACGCGGAGGCGCACGGATGAGCGCCGGTCATGATGAAGCGGGGTTCGTCCCCGATCGCTACGTCCTCGCGAAGTTCGCGGACTCGGACGCGCTGCTCGAGGCAACGCGCAAGATCCGCGAGTCGGGCCTGACCGAGCTCGACACCCACACGCCGTATCCGGTCCATGGGATCGAGAAGGCGCTCGGCCTCGGCCGCCCGCTCATCCCGACCATCATCTTAGGCGGCGCGATCGCGGGCGCGTTCATCGCGTACTCGATGATCTACTTCATGAACGTCATCGACTGGCCGCTCAACATCGGCAACCGTCCGCCGCACAGCCCGCCGGCGAACATCCCGATCACGTTCGAGCTCGCCGTGCTCATGGCCGGCACGTCATCGTTCTTCGGCTTCTTCACGCTGGCGCGGCTGCCGAAGCCGTACCACCCCGTGTTCCAATCGGAGTCGTTCCGCGCGGCGTCGATCGACAGCTTCTTCCTATCGATCAAGGTTCCCGTGGGAGAGAGCCCCGACAAGGCCGCCGCGCTCGCGCAGGCCGAGGGCGCCGTGCACGTCGAGATCATCGAGGAGCTCGAGCGATGACCGCGCGCCGTTCACTCTTCACGCTGCTCGGTCTCGTGACGCTCGCATCAGCTTCGGGCTGGGGCTGCATCGACGAGAACATCCTCGACGCCATGGCCGACAATCAGCCGAAGGAGAACCGCTACAAGGTGAGCGCGTTCTGGTCCGACGGCCTGTCGATGCACGCGCCGCCCGAGGGGACCGTGCCGCACGAGCGCATCACGGAGAACCTCCCGCTCACGACGGGGCGCACCGCCGACGGCCCCATTCAGCAGAATGGCGAGCCGCTGCCGAACTACGTGACGACGATTCCGCTCCCGCTCACGCGACAGTTTTTGGAGTTGGGCCGCAAGCGCTTCAACATCACGTGCGCGACTTGTCACGGCCCGGCCGGCGACGGTCGCAGCATCGTCGCGACGCAGATGGCGCTGCGCCCGCCGCCGTCACTCATCGACGCGAAGTACGTCGCCAAGCCGGCCGGTTTCTTCTTCGAGGTCGAGACGCGCGGCTTCGGCCTCATGGCCTCGTATGTCGCCGAGCTGAGCGTCGAGGAGCGCTGGGGGATCGTCGCCTATCTCCGCGCGCTGCAGCTCGCGCAGACGGTTCCCGCCGCATCGCTTCCGCCCGACATACGGCAGAAGCTCGACTCCGCGCCGGCGGCCCCGGTTCCCACCCAAGAGGAGCACCCGTGAGCGCCGCATCGTCGTCGGCCTTCCAGATCGAACGTTTTTCAGGCGGTCGCCAGTGGGTCGTCGTGGGCGGAGGCATCGGTCTCCTGCTCGTCCTCCTGAGCGTCGTGGGGCTCTTCGTGGGCGACGCTGCGTCGCAGACGTTGGCCGCGGCGTCGTACCTCATCGCCTTCACTTACTGGGCGGGCATTTCGATGGCCTCGGTCATCTTGCTCATGATCTTCCACGCGACGCGCGCGAAGTGGATGGTCGTGCTGCGGCGCCCGGTAGAGGCGATGGGCGCGACGATGCCGCTGTTCCTCGTGCTCTTCGTCCCGGTGATCCTGGCACGCAAGCAGCTGTACTCGTGGGTGGAGCCGGCCGCGACGCTGCCGCGCGAGACGCTGCAGCTGCTCCAGCACAAGCGGCCGTGGCTGAACCCGGGCTTCTTCACGGGGCGCGCCTTCTTCTACATCCTGTTTTTCAGCGTCGTCATGTATCTGCTCTTCGGCTGGTCGAAGAAGCAGGACACGACGGGCGACGTCCAGCTCACGCAGAAGCAGCGCACGCTGGGCTCGGCCGCGCTTCCTCTCATCGGCCTCGCGATGACGTTCGCGGCCTTCGACTGGCTCATGAGCCTGAACCCGATGTGGTTCTCGACGGTCTTCGGCGTCTACTACTTCGCCGGCAGCTTCGTGAGCTCGCTGGCTCTGCTCGCGATCATCACCGATCTGCACCGCGGCAAGGATTCGTCGGGTGCGTACGTCACGGCCGAGCACACGCACAACATCGGCAAGCTCATGCTGGCCTTCGTGTGCTTCTGGACGTACATCGCGTTCGCGCAGTTGCTGCTGATCTGGATCGCGGGCCTGCCGGAGGAGATCCCGTTCTACATCACGCGCTTCAACGCGGGTTGGCGCGCTGTCGGCATCTTCATGATCGTCGGCAACTTCTTCCTGCCCTTCGGCGCGATGCTGTCGCGGTCGCTCAAGCGCGACCCGCGCAAGCTGGCGGCGGTGGCCGTGTGGATCCTCCTCGTGCACTTCGTCGACATCTTCTGGCTCGTCATGCCGACCTTCAGCCCCGAAGGCGTCGCGTTCCACTGGACCACCGTGACGGCAACCCTAGGCATCGGTCTCCTCTCGATCGCGTTCGGCGTGTCGCGCATCCGCGGTCAGTACGCCGTGCCCATCAAGGACCCGTACCTCGCCGACTCGCTGAGGTTCAAGCAGCCATGAGCACACCCGTCAGCGACGGTTCGCAGCACCAGAAGATCGACAGCAGTGCCGACGCCGTCGACTACGGCAAGGTGATCGGCGTGGGTGTCGGCTCGCTTCTGCTCTTTGCCTTGTCGATCGCGGCTGCGGGCAAGTTCATGTACAGCACGCAGGCCAGCATCGAGGCCAAGGCGGGGCACGCGCCCGAGGTCGATACGAGCCACACCGAGATCGGCATCGTCGATCAGGTGCCGTTCGACGCCGACAAGCGCCTCCCGGCGTGGCACCACGAGCGCAAGGCTTACCTCGAAGGTTACGGCTGGGTCGATCGGGCCAAGGGCGTCGCCCACATCCCGATCCAGCAGGCGATGG
>DATAZS010000152.1:0-20489 GCA_036271915.1 Polyangia bacterium | reverse complement strand
GCCGCCGCCCTGGTACATCGCATCGATGACCGACCGGTAGCGCTCGATGACGACCTTGCGCTTCACCTTGAGGCTGGGCGTCATCTCACCCGCGGCCTCGGTGAAGTCCTGCGCGAGGACGCTGAACTTCTTGATCGTCTCGTAGGGCGCGAGCGTCGCGTTGAGGGCGTCGACGTCCTTCTGCAGCGCCGCCTGCAGCTCGGGCGACTTCACGACGGCGGGCGTGCCCGTGCCGTGACCGTCGGCGTACTTCTTCTGCGCGTCCTCCGACAGCGTGACGAGCGCGACGCAGTACGAGCGCTTGTCGCCGTAGACGACGACCTGGCTCACGAGCGGCGAGCGCGCCTTGAGCGCGTTCTCGAGCGGCTGCGGCGCGACCTTCTTGCCGTTCGCCGTCACGATGAGGTCCTTCTTGCGATCGGTGATGCGCAGGAAGCCGTCCTCGAGGTTGCCGATGTCGCCCGAGTGGAACCAGCCGTCGGCCTGCACCGCCTCGGCCGTGGCCGCCGCGTTGTTGTAGTACTGCCGAAACACGGACGGCCCGCGCATGAGGATCTCGCCGTCGTCGGCGATCTTGGTCTCGACGACGTCGAGCGTCGGCCCCACCGTGCCGAAGCGGAAGCGCGTGAGCGTGTTGAGATAGGCGGCGGCCGTCGTCTCCGTGAGGCCGTAGCCCTCGAGGATGAGCAAGCCCACCGAGTGAAAGAACTCGGCGATCTCCGCGGCGAGCGGCGCGCCGCCCGAGATGAGGAAGCGGCAGCGATCGAGGCCGAGGCGCGCGCGCAGCTTCGAGAACACGAGCTTGTCGGCGACGACGCGCCGGACTACGAGCCAGCCGCGAACCCGCTCGTGCGCGCGCAGGGTCTTCGAGACCTCCTTGCCGACGTCGAGCGCCCAGTTCGTGATGATTCGCTGCACGCCCGTCGCCTTCGCGAGGTTCGCCTGCACGCCCGAGTAGAACTTCTCGAAGATGCGCGGGACGCTGACCATGAACGTCGGGTGCGTCTCGAGCAGGTCCGTGCGGATGTGGGCGACGCCGCGCGAGATCGTCGACATGAAGCCGAGCGCCACGCCCGCCCACTCGACCTCGCGCGCGAGCACGTGCGCGAGCGTGAGGAAGAGGTACTGGTCGTCGATGGCGCCGATCTGCATGGCGCGGATGGCGCTGCACACGCCCGAGACCAGGTTCTCGTGCGTGAGCACGACGCCTTTCGGCGTGCCCGTCGTGCCCGACGTGTAGATGATCGTGAACATCGAGTCGGGCGCCACCGTCTCGGCGTGGCCGTCGAGCTCGCCCGCGTGCGCCGCGAGCCACGCGCGCCCCGCGGCGCGCAGCGACTCGAGCGACACGACGAAGTCCCCGTTTGCCGGCCACTCACGCGCGACGTCGGCGAGCGCGACGACCGAGCGGCCGCGCGCGTCCGGCTTCTCGAGCTTGGCGTCGCCCGTGAAGTGGACGATCGAGGTTACCGTCACGAGGCGATCGCGCAGGCTCATGAGCTTCTCGAGCTGCGCGGCGTCCTCGACCATCACGATCTTGGCGCTCGAGTCGCGCACGATGAACTCGCACTGCTCCGCCGTGTTCGACGCGTAGATCGGCACCGTGACGCCGCCCGCGAGCAAGATGCCGACGTCCGACAGGATCCATTCGAGGCAGGTCTGCCCCAGCACGCAGACCCGATCACCAGGAAGCAGGCCGCGCGCGACGAGCCCGGCCGCGATCTCGCGCGCCGCGACGTCCGCCTCCTTCCACGTCATGTAGACCCATTTGCCGCCCGCGTGGTGCTTGAACGCGACGCGCTCCGGCGTCGCGGCCACGCGCCGCCTCCACATCTCGACGGCCGTCGCGGGCTCGTCCTTTCGCAACTCGGACAACGCGGGAGGGGCGCCCATCGCTACATAGTATAAAATTCCAGGCATGCCCGCTAAGTCGCTGTCCCGCGCGCGCCTGCTCGCGCGGGCCGCCCGCATCGGGTGGCTCGTGGGCAAGCACTGGACGCGCTTCTGGGTGGGCTGGTTCGCGCTCCTGCTGCGCGCGTCGGGCAAGGCGCGGCGCCACGACTGGTTCGGGCAGGTCGTGCTCGATCTGTTCCGCGAGCTGGGCGCGACCTTCATCAAGGTCGGGCAGATCATGAGCACGCGCCCCGACCTCATCCCCGACTACCTGTCGCGCGCGCTCGCGCACCTGCAGGACGACGTCGGCCCGTTCGCGCTCGAGGACGTGCTGCGCACGATCGAGCAAGATCTGGGCTCACCCGTCGCCAAGTCGTTCCCCGAGTTCGCGCCCGTGCCGCTCGCGTCGGCGTCCGTGTCGCAGGTCCACAAGGCGCGCCTGGCCGACGGGCGCCTCGTCGCCGTCAAGGTGCGCCGGCCCGACGTCGTCGAGCTGTGCACCTTCGATCTCGCCGTCATGACGGCGGGCGCGCGTCTGCTGAACGCCATCCCGTCGATCGCGACGCTCGCGCCCGTCGCCACCGTCGAGGAGTTCGGCCGCGCGATCTTCGCGCAGCTCGACTTCCGCGTCGAGGCCCGCAACAACCGCCGCTTCCGCGAGAACTTCCGCGCGCAGCCCATGGTCGTCTTCCCCGAGATCGTCGAGGCGCTCTCGAGCGAGCGCATCCTCACGATGACGTTCATCGAGGGCACGAAGATCCTGTCGACGCCCGCGACGCGCTCCGACCCCAAGCGCGTCGCGCGCCTCGGCCTGCAGGTCCTCATGAAGATGATCTTCGAGGACGGCTTCGTGCACGCCGACCTGCACCCCGGGAACATCTTCATCACGCCCGACGACAAGATCGCGCTCCTCGACCTCGGCCTCGTGGGCGAGCTCGACGAGCCGCACCGGCGCGGCTTCACGAAGTTCTTCGCCGCCTGGGCGCAGCGCGACGGCGACACGATGGCGCACCTCATGTACGAGATGTCCGCGAACGCCCAACACGGCAAGCCCATCGATCCCGAGGCGTTCGAGCGCTACCGCGCCGCCATCATCGAGTTCGTGGGCCGCTACTGGGGCCAGCGCATGGGCGAGGTCCAGGTCGGCAAGGTGCTGCTCGACATGCTCGCGATCCTGCGCCGCCATCGCGTGCGCGTGAACCCGACCTTCACGATCGTGAACATCGCCATCGCCGTCACCGAGGGCATCGGCAAGCAGCTCGACCCCAGCCTCGACCTCATGTCGGAGGCGCTGCCCTACTTCCTCGCGCACCCGCCCGACGTCGAACAGACGACCGCCTGACGGAGCGGACCGCGGTTCTTCTCGGGAAGAATTGCGCGGGCGAACGTGACATCCGCGACACGTTTGGGGGCTTGCCGTGGTGCCGTAAGCCTGCGTAATATGCGGTCCTTAGCTTGGCCCTATGACACGGTCGTCAGGGTGGGACGCCAGTTTCGGACGTCGGGACTCGGGACAAGCGGACGATGGATCAGGCCAAGATACCGGAGCGGTACAAGCTGGTCGGCGAGGTCGGCCAGGGAGGCATGGCCGTCGTGTATCGAGCGATCGACGAGACGCTCAAGCGCGAGGTCGCCATCAAGATCTTGCACCAGCACCTCGCGTCCGAGCCCGAGTCGAAGGCGCGCCTCGAGCGTGAGGCCCAGTCCGTAGCCAAGCTGCACCACGAGAACATCCTCGAGATCTTCGACTACTCGGGGCCCGACTCGCCGAGCTCGTACATCGTCACCGAGTTCATCGACGGCCAGACGCTCAAAGAGTTCCTCGCGGCGCACCCGCTCGCGTACCCCGAGGTTGCGGCGCTCATCGCGATCGAGATCGGCGGCGCGCTCACGCACGCGCACGCCGCCGGCATCATCCACCGCGACGTCAAGCCCGAGAACGTCATGATCCGCAAGGACGGCGTGCTCAAGCTCATGGACTTCGGCATCGCGCAGGTCGTCGACCTGCAGCGCATGACGGTCACGGGGCAGCTCCTCGGCTCGCCCGCGTACATGGCGCCCGAGCTCATCGAGGGCAAGCCGCTCGATTTTCGCACTGACGTCTTCGCCGTGGGTGTCATGCTGTACCAGCTGGCGACGGGCGCGTTGCCCTTCGCGGGCAAGAACCCGCACGATGTCCTTCGCCGGATCGTCGAGGGCAAGTTCCCCGACCCGCGCACGCTCAACAAGCGCCTCTCCGACGGCCTCGCGCGCTTCCTCACGCACGCGCTCGCGCACCGGCCCGACGATCGCTACGCCGCGCTCGCGCTGCTGACCGCCGACCTGCGCGAGCACCTGGCCGAGGCGGGGCTCACCGACATCAAGGGCGAGGTGCGCGCGTTCTTCGCCGACCCGATGACCTACGAGGCGGCGCTGCCGGTGCGCATGGCCGCGGGGCTGTCGGCGACGGCCGACGCCGCCGTCGACGCGGGACGCACGGGTAAGGCCATCGAAGCGTGGAACCGCGTGCTGGCGTTCGATCCGCACAATGCGCGCGTGCTCGCGGCGCTCGCGCGCCTCGAGGGACGCGCGCGCGCGCGCAAGATCGCGCTCGCCGTCGGTGGAGGCGCCGCGCTCGTCGCGGCGCTCGTGGGGCTCGGGCACCTCGCGGCGCGCGCGCGCGTGGCCACGCCACCGGCTCGCGTGGCGTCGGAGATCGCGTCGAAGTCGTCGCAAACGCCCGTGGCTCCCATGACGCCCGGTCCCGCCCCCGTCGTCGCGCCGACGACGCGCGCCGAGGAGCCGCGGCGTCATCCGTGGGCCGCGCGCCCCGTGGCCCGCGAGGCGACGCATGCCGCGCAGACGTTCACGCTCGGTCCGACGCCCCAGAACGTCGATGTCTACCTCGACGGCAAGAAGCAGTTCGCTTACGACACCGACCACAAGACGATCACGGTGCCGTGGACCGAGGATCACGTCATCGAGTTCCGCAGCCCCGCGGGCTGCTGTTTCGTCGAGAAGATCGCCGTCGGCCCCGACGAGCCGCTGCCGCCCGATCAGATCATCGCGCGGCGCCTCAAGTGGCGGCCCGCGGCGCTGCAGATCACGACGGACCCCGAGGTCGCGCGCGGCGCGCGCATCATGGTGCGCGATCCGAACCGGCGCGGCGCGGGGACGGTCGCGCGGCCGGGCGAGGAGATCGCCGTGCCGTTCGCCGTCGAGGACGAGGGCAGCAAGGAGATCGAGATCGCCGTCGACACGGGCGACGCGTTCACGTCGGAGCGGCTCACCGTGCGGGCGGGCCAGCACCTCGCGCATGTCGTCAAGCTCAAGGCGAGCAACTGAGCGTGGCACGCTGATGCTGTTCGCGCTGATCACGGCCGTCACGCTCGTGGCGGCCCACGGCGCCGCCGGCCGCGGCGCCGTCGGTCACGGCGCCGCCGAGCCCGCCGACACGCCCGCGATCGCCTTCGAGCGCGCCAAGAACGCGTTCGCGCGCGCCGAGTACAAGCGCGCCGTCGAGCTGCTGCGGCCGCTCGTGTATCCCGAGTCGCGGCTCGACACCGAGGGCGAGGTCGTGCAAGCGCACCGCATGCTGGGCGTCGCGAGCCTGTTCGAAGACGACGCCGACGGCGCGCGGCGCGAGTTCCGCAAGCTGCTCGAGCTGCGGCCCGACTACCGCTTCGATCCGCTGCTCGACCCGCCGCGCGTCGTCGACTTCTTCAACCTCGTCGTCAAGGACGAGGAGGCCGAGTTGGCCGTCATCGAGGCCAAGCAGAGGAAGCGCGAGCAGGATCTCGCGGCGCGCCGCCAGCGCGAGGCGGAGCGGGCGCGCGCGCAGCAGGCCGTCGTGCTCCGCTATGACCACCACTCGTACTCCGTGAACTTTCTGCCCTTCGGCGCGGGGCAGTTCCAGAACGGGCAGCGCAAGAAGGGGTGGCTGTTCCTCGGCGCCGAGGCCGTGCTCGGTGGCGCGTCGGTCGCGGCCTTCGCGACGAACTTCGCGCTCTTCGGCGTGGAGCCGCGGCGTCGCTGCAACGTCGCCGAGCCGGTCGACGCGAGCGGGATGCCGCAGCAATGTCCCGCCAACGAGATCGATCACTCCGACGAGAACCTGTCGCGCAACCTGCTCCGCACGCAGGTCGTCACGGGTGGACTGTTCTTCGCCGTCGCGATCTGGGGCGTCGTCGACGCCCTCCGACACTACGACAGCGACGTGCTCATCTCACCAACCCCGAACGGCATCGCGGCTACCACGCGCTTCTGAAAGGACACCTCACGATGGCAACTCTCAGGATGCAAATCGCCGGTAAGGGCGTGAAGGTCTATCACATCTACAAGAAGATCACGTCGCTCGGGCGCGGCGAGGAGGCGGACATCACGCTGCCCGATCCCGGGCTCGCCGAGAGCCACGCGCACATCCACTTCGACGGGCGTGACTTCAACATCGCGACGACCGATCGCGACGCCGAGCTCTACGTCAATGGGCGCAAGCGCAACAAGCACCGCCTGTCGCACGAGGATCGCGTGCGCCTCGGCATCTCCGAGCTCGAGTTCTCGCTGTACGACGAGCCCGTCACGGACGAGACCGCCGCGCAGACGATGGCCGAGCTCAACTCGTACAAGAAGCTTTTCGAGTTCTCACAGAAGCTCATGGGCAGCTACGAGCTGCCCACGCTGCTCGACCAGCTGCTCGACGTCACGATCCAGGTCTCGAACGCCGACAAGGGCTTCCTCGTGCTCATGGAGTCGGGCGAGCCCGTCGTCAAGGTCGCGCGCAACCTGCGCCGCGAGACGATCACGGACGCCGTGAGCCAACTCAGCGACTCGATCCTCGCGCGCGTCGTCAAGACGCGGAAGCCCGTCATCATCTCGGACGCGCTCGCCGACGAGGAGTTCAAGAACTCGCTGTCGGTCGTCAACCTCAAGCTGACGTCGGTCATGTGCGTGCCTCTGCTCGAGCGCGGCAACATGCTGGGCGTCATCTACGTCGGCAACGACAACGTCGCGCAGCTCTTCGAGGAGTCGCACATGGAGATCCTCACGATCTTCGCGTCGCAGGCCTCGCTGCTCATCCGCAACGCCCTCCTCGTCAACGAGCTGCAGCTCGACAAGCGGTCTCTCGAACAACAGATCGAGCGCATCCGCTTCGGCGAGATCCTCGGATCGTCCCCGCGCATGCAGGAGGTCTTCCGCAAGGTGCAGAAGGTCGCGACGACCGACATCTCCGTGCTCGTCACGGGCGAGACGGGCACGGGCAAGGAGCTCATCGCGCGCGAGCTGCACAACCGGTCTCAACGGGCGAAGGGCCCGTTCATCACGATCAACTGCGGCGCCATCCCCGAGAACCTGCTCGAGTCGGAGCTGTTCGGGCACGTGCGCGGCGCGTTCACGGGCGCCGTCACGACGAAGCAGGGCCGCTTCCAGGCCGCCGATCGCGGCACGCTGTTCCTCGACGAGATCGGCGAGATGCCGCTGCAGCTGCAGGTGAAGATCCTGCGCGCGCTGCAGGAGCGCGTCGTCGTCAAGGTGGGCGACTCGAACGCCGAGTCGATCGACATCCGCGTCATCGCCGCGACGAACCGCGACCTCGAAGCGGAAATCAAAGGTGGTCGCTTCCGCGAGGATCTGTACTACCGCCTCAACGTCGTGCACCTGCACCTGCCCGCGCTGCGCGATCGCGGCGACGACATCGTCGTGCTCGCGCGCTACATGGTGAGCCGCTATGCGCCCGAGTACGGCGGCAAGGTCAAAGGCCTCACGCCCAACGCCATCGCCGCCATCAAGCGCCACCGCTGGCCAGGCAACATCCGCGAGCTCGAGAACCGCGTGAAGAAGGCCGTCGTGCTGTCCGACAAGGCGCTGCTCGGTCCCGAGGATCTCGATCTGTCGCCCGACGAGCTGCCCACGATCCTGCCGCTCGCGGACGCCAAGGAGCGCTTCCAGCGCGAGTACATCAACGAGATCCTCGCGCTCAACGACGGCAACCGCACGAAGACGGCGCGCGATCTGGGCGTCGATCCGCGCACGGTGTTCCGGCACCTCGAGAAGGAAGACGGCGGCGGCGAGCTGCACGCCGAAGAGGGGCCGTCGGAGGCCTGAGCCGCGCGCGCGCAAACCCCGCAACCATCTGCAAAAAACGCCGGTGACGCTGACACCAATGTCCGACCGATCGGGAGGCGCGTGCCTCGAATGACGGCGGCGCCGCGTCTTAGGCCCGTGGCACGGATGCTGCTTTGCATCTCGGCGCGAACGATCTCGATCTGCGCGCTGTTGCTTATGTCCGCCTGTGTCTTACCGATCGGCCCTGATTTTCAGGATCCTCTCTCGTCGCCGAACTACGCGCCCTACTTCGTCGACACGCTCCCGATCGCGGGCTCGATCGTGACGGCGACCAGCACAGTGCCGCAGTTTCGCGTGACCGTGCAGGACCCCAACGGCGGCGACAATCTCGACGTCCGCTGGATCGCCGACTACCCGCCGTTCACCGACAACACGCGCGTCATCCTCACGACGCCCATCCTGCACGCGGCGGGCGGCGTCTCGCAGCCGCAAGACGCGTTCGTCACCCCCAACTGCACGATCGACAGCCTCGCGAAGATCCCGAGCCATCAGCTCTACGTCGTCGTCGCCGATCGGCTTTTCCTCGACCCCGTCGCTGGCAAACCGGTCGATGTCGAAGCGCTGCCGCCGGACGGCCGCAAGGACTCGCGCAGCTGGACGCTCAACCTCGACTGCTCACAGGCGCCGCAATGAAGATGACGGCGCGCCACGCGCTCGTCGTCGTGACGACCTTCGCCCTCTCGATCGCGGCCTGCAGCCGCGGCACGACGGCCTCCGCCGGGGGCTGCGCGTCCGATGATGCGTGCGGCGACGGCAACGCCTGCCTCGCGGGAACTTGCCTTCCGCGCGCCGCGCCCCCGACCGCGTGGGCCTGCGAGGTCGAGCCCAAGACCGACTCGGCGTCCGCGGACACCGAGCTCACGCACGCGAGCGGACCGAGCGACGCCTTCGATCTCACGGCGACCGCGTCGGTGACGATCACGGGCAAGCTGACGTTCGACGCCTCGGCGATTCCGCTCACGACGGCGCACCTCGTGCTCACGACGCCGTCGGCGATCCCGGGACGCGCCGATCTTCAATACGAGACCGACCTCATCCAGAGCCCGACGGCGGCGGCGCCCGCCGCGCCCGCGTTCGCTTTCTCCGTGCCGAAGACCGTCATCGGGAACGCGGGCACGCTGCTCGTCTTACCGACGGCGCCCGACGACGCCACGCACCCGCCCGCGACGTTCGCGGTCACGCTCACGACGTCGCTCGCGCTGCAGGTGTCGTCGAAGACGTTCGCCGTGCAGGGACGGCTGCTGTCGGTGCTCGGCGACGCGCAGAACGGCCTCGTCGCGCGCGCGTTGCAGGACGGCGCCCTCGCGAGCAACGTCGTGCTCACGGGCGCGAAGGCGGCCGACGGCGCGTTCACGCTCGTCGTGCCCATGGATCGCGTCGCCGCCCCAGGCGCGACGGCCATCACGGTCGAGCTGCAGCCCGCGGCGACGGACGCGGCCGACCCGAGCTTCTGGTCGAAGCCGATCACGCTCGCGTCCGACACGGACCTCGGAGACCTGCACCTGCCCGCCTTCAGCCAGCCCGACGTGTTCAACTTCGTCGTGCGCGGTGACACCGACGACGCGCCGCCCGTCGCGGGCGCCATCGTGCGCGCGAAGACCCTGCTCGCCGAAGACGCGACCGGGACAACCGACTTCCTGCGCGACGGCATGACGGACGGCACGGGCGTCGCGCACCTGAGCCTGCTCCCCGGATCGGCCGGCGCGTTGCGCACGTACGACGTGTCGGTCGTGCCGCCCGTGGGATCGTCCTTCGCGACCCAATGCCTCGCGGCCTTCCCGCTGTCGGCGGGTGGCAACCTGCCGGCGATCACGCTGTCGCGCCGCGCGCTCCTCACGGGGACCGTTCAGTCGTCCCAAGGCGCGCCCGTCGCGGGCGTCGTCGTGCTCGCGACGCTCTCGGCCCCCGATCCGACGGCGGCGCCCTCGCCGTGCGCGCAAGACGCGGGCCCCGCGGCGGCGACCACGACGACGGGCGTCGATGGCACGTTCACGCTGCGCCTCGATCCGGGCACCTACCGCTTCGACTACGATCCGACGGCCGGGTCGCCGTTCCCGCGCCTCACCGAGCCGAGCGTCGTCGTCGGCGCGACGGGTGCACGCACGATTCAGCTGCCCGCGGGCGCGCTCGTCGAGGGCACGCTGCGCGACTCGGGCGGTCAGCCGCTCCCGCTCGCGGGCGTGCGCTTCTATCAGATCGTGTGCACATCTCCCGCGACCTGCATTGGTCCGACGCGCGTCGCGCCCAACCTGCTCGCGCAGGCGCACTCCGACGGGAACGGCCACTACCGCGCCGTGATCCCAACTTCGCCGATCCCGCCCAATACGCAGCCGACGGCGGACGCCGGCGCCGATTGAGCGCGTCCGGCGCTGGCGCTCGCGGCGCAAACTTGGCACCATGAGCAGGCGTGACCGCTCGTTACGAGGTGATCCGGACCGAGGACTCGCTCGAGACGCACCTGCTCGTCGATCACGAGGCCAAGGCCCGCGTCGTGCTCGCGCCCGCGCGCGGCGGCATGGTGACGCGCTTCATCGTTGGTTATACGAACTCGGGTAGCACGAGCTCGGGCAACGCGAGCGCGGGCGACACGAGCGTGCTGTTCCTCGACGTGGACACGCTGCGCGACCCGACGAAGAACGTGCGCGGCGGCATCCCGATTCTGTTCCCCATCGCGGGCCGCCTCGCCGACGACAGGTATCAAGTCGCGGGCACGCCGCACACGATGAAGCAGCACGGCTTCGCGCGGAACATGCCGTGGACGATCGTTGACCAGGGCACCGACGGCGAGGCGCGCCTCGGACTGTCGCTGTCCCCCACGGCGGCGACGCGCGCGCAGTACCCGTTCGAGTTTCGCCTCGCCGTCACCTACGTCCTGCGCGACGGTCGCCTCACGGTGCAGACGCGCGTCACGAACCCCGGTGACCGCAGTTTGCCCATCTCGCCAGGGCTGCATCCCTACTTCCAGCTCGCCGATCACAACAAGTCGGCGGCGCGCGTCGTCACCGACGCGACGCAGGCCTTCGACAACCGCACGGGCACCGTCGTCGCGCTGCGCGAGCCCATCGATCTCGCGGCCGACGTCGTCGATCTCCACGTGCTCGATCACTGGCCGCGCACCGTTCGGCTCACGCGGCCCGGCGATCGCGACGTCGACCTCGCGCTCGGCGTGCCCGACCGCGTGCTCGTCGTGTGGACCGAGCGCGGCCGTGACTTCGTGTGCGTCGAGCCGTGGACGGCGCGCGCCAACGCCCTCAACGACGGCACGGCCGTCGAGGTGCCGCCCGGCGGCGCGCACGAGACGACGTTCTCGATCGGCGTCGTCTGACCGACGCTCGCCGCCCACGCGCCGCGTGATTGGTTTTTCCCGGGAGTTCGAGCACCCTATTTCTCGGGGATGACGATGCACCGACTTGCTTGCTTGGGCTTGCTGATCTGCGCGGTTGCGTGCGGCCGAACGGAGCTCGACCTCGGAGGACCAGACACGCTGCCCGTGTCGACGGGCGCCGCGGGCAACTCGTCCACGGGCACGGCCGGCGCGACGGTGACGCCCACGGGCCAAGCCGGCGCGACCGTCGGCGCGGCCGGCGCGACGACACAAGGTCAGGGCGGCGCGACGCTGGGAACGGCAGGCGCCACGCAGACGGGCCAAGCCGGCGCACCCGGCATCACGGGCGCCGCGGGCGGCATCGTCAATCCCGGCGGACCCAACATGCCAACGACGGGACCTTTCGTCCCGTGCGGCGTCCAGCTCTGCATCCCGGGCACGACGGTCTGTTGCGTTCGCAGTCAAAACGGCGTGCAGACGCTTGGATGCATTCCCGCGGCCGCCGCTCCGATGACGTCGTTGTGCGAAGCCTCGTTCGGCTGCTCGAACACGGCCCAGTGCGGCGGCGGCAGCAACGTGTGCTGCGTCTCGCCGCAGACGCTTTCGACGACCTGCGAGCCGCCGGCGGAGTGCTTGCTCGCGCCCGGCGTCATCTTGTGCGGCTCCGACGCGGATTGCCCGGCGTTCATCGGCAACTGCTGCGGCCAGGGAAATCTGAAGATCTGCACCCCGCGCGCCTGCGCGGGCGGTGGCGGCGGCGGGCGCAGGAACGGCGGAGGGGCTCCCGGCAACTGACCTCGCGCCCGGCGCGTTTCCCGTCGCGGAGTTGACAGCGCGGGGACCGACCCGTAGGGTTCCGGAATCCCCACGACACCTCCACCCGGCGCTCCGGGTCCGGTGTCGACGAGCGGCGCTCCGCTCGGCGGGACGGATTTTGCCCATGGGCCCACGCCCACCCTCAACGACCACCGACACCGCGTCTGCTCCCGGCGAGTTCCGGCCTTACCGGCGATTCGTGTCGTGGTTCATCCTGACGTTTGTGTCGCTCGGCTGCTCGTACCTGCTGATCTCCGTGGGCGTCACGATCTACCGTCGTCAAAATGCCGTGCCGTCGGGTGATCCGGTCGGCCGCACCGCCTCCGCCGCCGATCTCGAGAGCTGCCACGAGGAGCTCACCGACGTCGAGCAAGGGCTCGAGCGGCACCTCGATAACGTGCAACACCTCGTGGCCCACTACGACGCGGCCGAGGCGCAGCGCTGGGCCGAGGACCGCGCGTTCTGGCTCGGCCAGTGGAAGGCCGCCGACGAGCGCTGCGACTTCGCCGAGGCGCGGCCGGGAAAACTTTCAAAGGACTGGGAGCAGCTCGCCGTCATCCACGCCGAGCTGCACGACACCGAAGCCAGCTACACCAAGGAGCTGCTGCGCTTCGGAAAGGACCAGGCCCCCCACCTGGACCGCATCAGGGACAGGCTCGCCCACGTCGGCGCCGCGCTCGGGACCAACAACGGCCCCGAAGCGACCGATCTTGGAGAGGCTCCGCAAACCAACCATTCGAACGACTCCGGAGAAACGACCCAATGAACGAAGAGACTTCCCTCCCGACGAACCCCGCCGATCTCGCGCCGCCCGAGGGCTTGCCCGCGCCCGAGGCGCCCAAAGGTCCGTCGTTCGCCGAGCTCGGCTTGCACCCCGACGTGCTCCGCGCCGTCACCGAGATGGGCTTCACGCACCCGATGAACGTGCAGTCGACGGTGTTCCCGCTCATGGTGGCCGGCCGCGACCTCATGGTCCAGTCGCGCACCGGCTCGGGCAAGACGGCGGCCTTCGGCATCCCCATGGCGAACGGCCTCGTCAACCCCGATGAAAAGTTCGTGCAGGCCATCGTGCTCATGCCGACGCGCGAGCTCGCGCTGCAGGTCGCGGCCGAGATGGCCAGGATCTGCGCGTACCGCGGCCTCACCGTGGTCCCCGTCTACGGCGGCGCGCCCATGGGCCGTCAGGTCGAGCAGCTGCGCGACGGCGGACAGATCGTGTGCGGCACGCCCGGTCGCGTGCTCGACCACATGCGACGCGGCACGCTGAAGCTCAATCGTGTGCGCGTCGCCGTGCTCGACGAGTGCGACGAGATGCTGTCGATGGGTTTCCAAGAGGACATCGAGAAGATCCTCGAGTCGACGCCCAAGGAGCGTCAGACGATGCTCTTCTCGGCGACGGTGCCCGAAGCCATCCAGCGCGTCTCGCGGCGCTTCCTCAAGAACCCCGAGTTCCTCAAGCTGTCGGGCGACTACATCGGCGTCAACGAGATCAAGCACCTCTACTATTCGATCCCCGCCGTGCAGCGCGAGACCGAGCTGCTGCGCATCCTGACGTTCGAGGATCCGAAGTCGGCCATCATCTTCTGCAATACGCGCGAGGAGACGGGGCGCGTCGCCGCGTTCTTGCGCGCGAACGGCCACGACGCCGAGGCCATCTCGTCGGACCTCGCGCAGAACGATCGCGAGCGCGTGCTCGGGCGCATGCGCGCGGGCGGCATCAAGTTCCTCGTCGCGACCGACGTCGCGGCGCGCGGCATCGACATCGAGGCGCTGTCGCACGTGTTCAACTACACGTTCCCCGAATCGCCCGAGATCTACGTGCACCGCACGGGCCGCACGGGCCGCGCCGGCAAGAACGGCACGGCGGTCTCGCTCATCGGGCCGACCGAGGTCGGGTCGTTCTACTACCTCAAGCTCCTCTACAAGATTAAGCCGGAAGAGCGCGCGCTGCCTTCGGAAACCGAGATCCGTTCGCGTCGCGAAGGCGAGCGCGTCACGATCTTGCGCGCGGCGCTGTCGGCCGATCCGGGCGCCGAGTGGCGCGGCCTCGCGCGACGGCTCACGAGCGCCGTCGACGGCGAGCGGCTCATCGCGGCGTTGCTCGCGAAGTCGTTCAAGGACGTCGAGAACATGCCCGTCGTGCCGAAGCCGCCCGCGCCCGTCGTGGTGCCCGCGCGCACGGAGTCGGCCGACCGAGATCGAGAGCGCCCGCGCTACGGCGATCGGGAGCGCCCGCGGGACCGCGATCGGGATCGCCCGCGCGATCGAGATCGCGGCGGCCGCGACCGCCCCGAGGCGAGCCGAGGCGCGCCGAGAGAGAGCGTCGGCGCCGCGCCCGAGGGTGGCGAGCGACCTCCGCAGGAGCGAGGCGAGATCCGCCGCGACTGGCGCGAGCGAACCGACCGCCCCGCAGGCGCGGCGCCGGCCGACGCGCCGGCTGCTGTGACTGCGACTGCCAACGTGACGCCCATCGACGCCGCGGCGCCGAGCGCGGCGCCGCTCTCGGAGCGGCCGCCCCGCTCTTTCAGCGGTCCGCGCGACGCCTCCCGTGACGATCGCGGCCTGCGCGGCCGTCGCCACGAGCGCAAGGGCCCCGCGCCGCTGCGCAACGACACCGCGCCCACCGAGAAGGAATTCTGGGAGGTGTGGAGCGAAGAGCGCGGTCAGGCCGGCGCACCGACGCAGCCGAGCGCGACGTCTTCGTCCGCTTCCGCTTCGTCCGACGTCCCGCGGGCGGTCTCGTCCGTGGACGGCGGCGAGACGCCCGGGCCCGTGATCTCGCCCCCGCGCTTCCAGGCGAGCGACGAGCTCGCGCCCGGCACGGCGCGCCTCTACCTGAACCTCGGCCGCAAAGACGGCGCGTCCGAGCGCGACGTGCTCGCGCTGCTGTCGGCGCACGCCACGCTCTCGGGCCCGCCCGCGCTCGACATCATGAACACGCACACGTACATCAACGTGCCGTCCGACGACGCCGGCCGTGTGTGCGAAGCGCTCACGGGCAAAGAGCTCGCGGGCCGCGCGCTCGTGTGCGAACCGGCGAAGCCGCGAAAGCGCTAAAGACCTTGGGGAGGGCTCGCCCTCCCCACGGACCCCTCCCCGTCCTTCGTAAAGGAAGCCGGCCCAGCGAAGCTGGGCCTCCCGTTACTTGGACTCGCTCGCGCTGCTCGCTCTGACGCCCAAGGGAATCAGAGCGCCGCCGGCGCGCGAGGCCGCGAGCGTGCCGCACGCGGCGGCGATGTCTTTGCCGCCTGAATAGCGGCGGACGACAGGCGCGCCGAGATCGTCGAGGGCGTCGCGGAAGATCGCGAGCTCTTCGGGCGTGGGCGGGCGGTATTGGCCCGTGTCGTCGACGACGTCGATGAGGTTGAGCTTCACGCGCACGCCGCTCACGAGCGTCGCGAGATCGCGCGCGTGCTGCGGCGACGTGTTGACGCCCCCGATGGCGACATACGCGATCGGGATGCGGCGGCCCGTCGCCGTCGCGTGCGCGCGCACGGCGTCCATGAGCTCGGGCAGCGGCCAGCGGTTCTCGATGGGCATGAGCTGGCGGCGCTGCTCGGACGTCGGCGCGCCCAGCGATATGAGCAACCGATAGTGGTGCCCCTCGGCCGTGAAGCGGCGGATCGCGGGCACGACGCCCGCCGTCGAGATCGAGATCGCCTTGGCCGCGATCGCTGGCCCCGCCGGATCGCTGAGGATGCGCGACGCGCGGATGACGTTCTCGTAGTTGAGCAGCGGCTCGCCCATGCCCATGAAGACGACGCCGCGCACGTCGTGATCGGCTTCGTCCGCGACGAGGCGGTGCTGCGCGAGGATCTCCCACGTCTTGAGGCTGCGGATGCCGCCCAGGCGCCCCGTCGCGCAGAAGTCGCACGCGAGCGCGCAGCCGACCTGCGAGCTGACACACAGCGTGTACTTCGCCGTGGGCAACGCCTCGAGCCCCTGCGCCTCGCCCGCGCGGCGGCGTTCTTTCAAGGCGCGCGCGTCGGCCGGATCGGGCAGCGGGATGCGCACGGCCTCGATGGCGTGACCGTCGTGCGTGCGGAACAGATACTTCACGAAGCCGTCGTCGGCGCGGCGGCGCTCGAGGATCTCGAGGTCGGGCCACTCGGCGACCTCGGCGACGGCGCGCGCCGCTACCTTCGAAAGACCGCGCACGCCGTCGACGTTCGCCGCGCCGTCGCGGTGGACGTGCGCGAACAGGCGCGCGGCGACGTCGGCGGGAACGCCCAGCGGCGCGACGGCGTCACGAAGCTCGGCGCGGTCGAGGTTGCGCAGGTTCACGGCGCCTTCTTACGCTGAAACGGACGCCGTGGCGAGGTAGCGGAGGGCGTTGCCGCCCAGGAACTTGCCGAGCTGCGGCTCCCGCCAGCCGCGCCGCCACAGGAGCTCGGTGAGGCGGGGCAGATCGGCGGCGTCGCGCAGGCCGCGCGGCAGGATCATGAAGCCGTCGAAGTCGGACCCGAGCGCGACGCAGTCCTCACCGCCGACCTTGGCGACGTGCTCGACGTGATCGGCGACGCGATCGAGATCGCAGAACGGACCGCCCAGGTACGGCGAGACGAAGATGATCCCGACGACGCCGCCGCGGCTCGCGACGGCGCGGATCTGGTCGTCGTCGAGGTTGCGCGCGTGCGCGTGCACGCCCGCGGCGCCCGAGTGCGACGAGAACACGGGCGTCGCCGAGCGCTCGTGCAGGTCCCAGAACGTCTTCTTGCTCGCGTGCGCGACGTCGAGCAGGATGCCCGCGTCGTTGCACGCGCGCACGAGCGCGCGCCCGCGATCGGTGAGGCCCGTGTCGCGCTTGCCGTCCGTGCGGCACGACGTCCCGCACGCGCTGTCGCGCTCCCACAGCGGCCCCACGAAGCGCACGCCGCCCTCGACGAGGCGCGCGACGCCCGCGTCGACGTCTGGCAGATCGTCGAGCGCGTAGCTGCCCTCGACGCCCAGGAACAGCGCGACGCGCCCCGAGGCGCGCGCGGCCTCGATGTCGGCGGGCGTGCGCGCGAGCGCGAGCGCGTCGGGGTGCTCGGCGGCGAGCCGGCGCGCGCAGTCGAGCTGCCGCCAAAAGCGCCGCTGCCGCGCGACGTGGAATCCCGCGAACATGAGGCACCCGAGCGCGTGGATGCCGCCCGCGCGGATGCGCGGCAGATCGAGATCCATGCGCAGCGGGTTGTAGAACGTCGCGGGCGCGTGGCGGCGCGTGAAGTCGTAACGCGAGTGCGTCAGCTTCGTGAGCGCGTCGTTGTGCAGGTCGACGACCGTCGCGCGCGCGTGCGCCGCAGCGGCCTCGGCGCTCACCTCGACGGGGAAACCGCGCACGGATGCCTACGGGTCGCCGAAGGGGTTCTTGAGCTCGGCCGGCGTCGACGGCGCTGCCTTCACCGGCGGCGGCGCCGCGGGCGCGCGGACGGGCTCGGTCGACAGCTCTGCTTTTGTCGCGATGTCGCGCACGGCGTCTGCGCTCGACCGATGTGGTTTGGCGCGCGATGCGCGCGCGGGCTCGGCGCGCGTGGCTGCCTTCGCCTCGACGACGGGCGCCGTCGGCGTCACGGCGACGGGTGGCGGCGTCACGACGACGGGCGGAGCGGTCGCGGCGGCGACAGGCGGCGGCGCGACGACGGGCGCGCGCGGCGACGGCTTGAGCTCCCAGATCGCCAAGATCGCGACGACGGCGACGACGGCGACGACGCCGCCCAGCTTGAGGCCCGCCGACTTGCGCACGACGGGCCGCTCGTCGGCAAAGTGATCGTCGCGCGTCGGCGCGGAGGGCATCTCGGTGCGCAGGTCGCGCGCGAGCGGGTTCGTCTGCGCGAGCACGGGATAGCGCAGGGCCGCGCTCGGCGTGTACTGCCCCGACGTCTCGAACGGCTCGCCGCCCGCGCCGCCGAGCGCGCGATAGAACGCGTCCATGTCCTGCCAGCGCTTGTCGCGATCCTTCTCGAGCGCGCGCAGGCACACGGCTTCGACGTCGGGCGCGATGCCCAGGTGCGGCTTCCGCTGGCGCGGCGGCACGACCGTCTCGAGCATGTGCTTGGTCAGGATGCCCATGAAGTTGTCGGCGTGGAACGGCACCTCGCCCGTGAGCATGTGGTACATGACGCAACCGAGCGCGTAGATGTCGACGCGGTGATCGGGCGTCTGCCCCTGCGCCTGCTCGGGCGACATGTACTCGGGCGTGCCGAAGATCATGCCGGCCTGCGTGAGGCGCGGGCCGCCGTCGTCGACGTTGACGACCTTCGCGATGCCGAAGTCGAGCACCTTGACGAAGTCCGGCCGCCCCTCGCGCTGGATGAGGAAGACGTTCTCCGGCTTCATGTCGCGGTGGATGATGCCGTGCTCGTGCGCGGCGCGCAGCGCCTTCGCGATCTGCATGAGGATCGATCGCGTGCGCGCCCACGGCTGCGGGCCTTCCTTCTTGATGATCTGCGACAGGTCGTGCCCCTCGAGGTACTCCATCGCGATGTAGACGAAGCCCTCCGGCGACTGACCGAAGTCGGAGATGTCGATCACGTTCTCGTGGCCGATGCGCGAGGCGCTCTTCGCCTCCTGGAGGAAGCGCGCCACGAGATCGGTGCGGCGCGTGAGCTCGGGGAACAGCACCTTGAGCGCGATGCGCTTCTCGATGAGCGCGTGCTCCGCCTGATAGACGGTGCCCATGCCGCCCTCGCCCAGCTTGCGGACGATGCGGTAGCGCTCGGACAGCACGAGCCCCAACAGAGGATCGGGCGGGTCGCTCGCACCTTGGACAGGCGGCTGAGCGTCTCCGACGGGCATCGCGCTAATTTACCACGCGCGTAGCCCCTACTCCATCGCTTGGGCCAGGTCGTCGTGGTCGTCGGACAGCGCGAAACGCACGAGCGCGAGGGCCTCGGCGTGCTGCGAGAGATCGGCGGGCGCGAGCGTGCGCCCCGAGCCCGCGAGCACGGCCGCGAGCGCCGCCGGCAGATCGCCGCACGCGAGCAGTCCGACGGCGTTGGCGCCGTCGCGCACCGCGGCGTGCAGGGCCGCGACGTCGAAGGCGCCCGCCGTCTCGACGGCGAAGGGCATGACCTCGGGCTTGAGCTTTCGCGGCAGGATCTTTGCGACGCGCTCGGCCTCGACGTCGAGCACCTCGTCGCGCACCTCGGGGTGGTGAAAGTCGGGCACGAACTGGCGGATGACGCCGCCGAGGAGCGCGCCCGCGGCCGCGGGTGGAACGGCGAGCACGAGATCGAGGTGCGTCGCGACGAGGCGCAGCGCGCGCGCGGCGGCGAAGCGCAGCGCGTGACCACCAAGCGCGGGCAACTCGGCGGCGAGGATGACGGCGGGCCGCTCGCCCGGCTCGACGCGCACGCCGCCCATCGACGCGCCCAGCGGCGCCGGCTTGCGCACGAACACGTCGACGTCGGGCACGCCCAGCTCCGTCGAGACGCCGTCGAACACGTCGCGCGCCGCGTTCCCGCGCGAGAGGCGCTCGCCCCGCGCGACGCCGTGGCGCGCGAGATCGGCGGCGCCGCGCGCGAGCAGCGGGCCCACGAGCCGGAAGACGTGCCGCGCGCCGGGCGGCAGCGCGGGTGGGTACGTACGCTCGTCGACCTCCGGGCGCGCGAGGGCCGCGAGGCGGCGCCCGCGCGGCGGCGGCGCCGCCCAGCCGAGGGCCGCCGCGCGCTCGACCTCGTCGTCGGAGAGCGCCGCGAGGAGCTGCGCCGCGGCCGCGGCGGCGCGCGTCTTGCCGCGCGCCTGCAGCATGGGCACGAGCGCGCGCAGCGTCGACAGCTCGAAGCGCCCACGCTCGACGTCGTGGCGCAGGAGCCCCACCGCGTGATCGAGGAGCGCGCGCCGGCCCACGTGATCGCGCGCGCGCTCGAGGAAGCGCGCGAGCTCGCCCACGGCGGCGACGTCGCGCGGGGCCGCGTCGGCCGCCGCGCGGAAGCGCGCGCCCGCGACGCGCCCCTCGCCCGCGCGCTCGTGCAGCTGACCGCAGCGGATGAGCGCCGCGACCCGCCGCGCCGGATCGCGCTCGATGACGGCGAGCGCCTCGGTCACGACGAGCGCCTGCTTCGTCTCGCCCGTCTCGAGGTACAGATCCGACAGCGCCGCGAGCGCCTCGTGGTTGTCGGCCTCGGTCTGCAGGACGCGCGCGTAGGCGCCGATGGCGCGCTTCGCGTCGGGAACATGGCCCGTGTAGATGCGACCGAGGCGCAGCAGGATCTCGCGCTGGGCCTCGGGCGCGCGCTCGACGACGACGCGGCGCAGGTAGAGCTCGCCCGCCTCGGCGAAGCGGTCGTCGTCGTACTCGAGGTCCGACAGGCGAGCGAGCGCGCGCGCGTGCTGCGGCTCCTTGTGCAAGATCGTCTCGAGCTCGGCCTTG
>DATAZS010000151.1:0-10214 GCA_036271915.1 Polyangia bacterium | reverse complement strand
GGCAGGTAGCGCTCGTCGCCCGCGTCGAAGGCGCGCTCGTCGCCGCTGCGCCGCCCCGCGAGGAACGCGCCCAGCGCGAGCCGGCGCAGCCCCTGATCCCAGTTGAAGCGATCACCCTCGACGTACGTGCCCGCGTGATCGCCGCGATCGGCGCCGTGGACGATGTCGAGCTCCTCGGCGAGCGCGAGCCAGTCGCGCGGATCGGCGTCGGGGAAGCGGCCCGCGATCGACGGGTGCATGACGAGGCGCAGGAGATCCTGGCGGCCGAGCGGCCCCGTCGGCAGCGCGAGCAAGAGGCCGACCGCCTCGAGCACGCGGCTGCCGCGCGCAGCCGGCGCGTCGATGATCGTGTGCGGCAGGTCGGAGGCCTCGCGCAGCACGGCGGCCGCGAGCGGCAGGTACGTGTCGGCGGCGCTCGGCGGCACGACGATCGCGACGTCCGTGAAGCGCAGGCCTGGGCGCATCAGCTTCCAGATCGCGGCGGCGATCGTCTCGAGCTCGCGCCGCGGATCGGGGCAGGGCTGTACGACGACGCTGTCGTCGGCGAGCTCGAGGCGCGCCGCGCCCACGCGCGCCGGCACGCGATCGAGGATGTCGTGCTGCAGCTGCGTGAGCACGGTCGCGGGCCCCGTGAGCGGATCGGCGAAGCGCGGCACGAAGTCGCACTCGGCGAGATCGTTGAGCAGCGCGATGTTCTCGCGCCCCGGTCGCGCCCACAGCACGAGCGCCGCGGGATCGTCGATCGTGGGAACGGCCTCGGTCGCGGGCAGCAGCGAGAGCTGCTCGGCGGCGCGACGCCGCGGGAAGCGCGCGCGCTCGGCCGCGCGCGCGCGGCTCGCGCGGCGATCGTCGAGATCCTCCCAGAACTCGCGGCACGGGTTGAGCGCGTAGATGAAGACCTCCCCCGCGCGTCCGAGCGCCGCGAAGACCTCGCGGTAGAGGCGCGCGACGTAGGAGATGCCGAAGACGTACGTCACGTTGGGCGTCTGCAGATCGCGCGGGCCCACGCTCGCGAAGAACGCCGGCAGGTCGAGGTAGCGCTTTTGTTCGTCGCGACCGCGCGCCTCGAAGGCGCCGCCGCGTCCGTGCAGCGCGAGCCACAACGCGCGCTGCCACGCCTCGGTCGCGCGCTTGCCGTCGTCGGGCGCGCCCGCGCCCTGGATCGTGCGGCCGTCGCGCCACGCGCGCAGCAGCTCGGGGCGCGCGAAGGCGTACTCGTCGAACAGCGTCGCGAGCTCGGCGGCGAGCTGCGCGCGCCGCAGGTCGCGCGCGTCGGGCGCGTCGCCGCCCGCGGCCAGATAAGCGCGCACGGGACCGAGCGCGCCCGCGGCCAGCCGGCGCTCGTCGTGGAACAGCGACAGCAGCTCGCCCTCGAGCATGGCGCGATCGACGAGCGTGACGCTGGGCGCGCTCGCGGCGACGATCTTGGCGAGGTGCCCGCGCAGGTACGTCGTCTCGATGTGCGCCGCGATGCCATTCTCTCGCGCGACGCCCAGCTTGACGTAGGTCTCGATCTGGGGGTTCGGGACGACGAGCGGCACGGGCTCGAACGGTCCTCGGCCCGCGCGCGAGAGGTCGCCCGCGAGCGCGCGCAGCAGCTCCTCGGTGCGGTTCGAGTAAACGAGGCGGATCATGCGCGCGGCTCCAGCCGCTGCTTCTTTTGCACCTTGCCCATGGCGTTGCGGGACAGGGCGGGCAGCAGGCGCAGCGCGCGCGGAACCTCGTACGGCGCGAGCCGCGCGCGCGCGAACGCCTGCAGCTCGTCGAGCGTCGGCGTCGGCCCCGGCTCGGCCAGGAACGCGACGGGCGCCCCGCCGATCCCGCGCCCGTCCCGCGCGAGCGCCCCCGCGATCCTCCCCACGCGCGCCGTCAGGTCGCCATAGGGCACCCAATCGTCACCCTGGCGCAGGGCGGTCGTCTCGCCCGCGTGGGCGGCGAGGCGCACGAGCAGCGGGCGTGGGGAGTCAGCGCGAAATTCGTTTGCAGTCACGGGCTGATCGGCGCTTTCGGCCGTGACGCTAGCCCTCGCCTCCGCATGGGTCAATCGCGGCGCGACGACCTTCGATCCCCCGACCTGACCATGAGTGCAGGTATCGCCTTATGCACCTGCGTCATCCCGCCGATAAAGGGACCCGGATGCGAGCTCTACGAGCCCTCGCCGGTGGCGCCATTTTGGCCGGCGCGGGGATATGTGCGCAGGGCGCACCGCGCGCGGCGGAGGGCCCCGACGCGGGCGCCATCGCCGCGGCCTCTGCCGCAGCCGAAGGCGAGCCGCCCATCACGGTGCCCGGCGTCGAGGGCGATTACCTGCGCTCCGTCCACGTGCGCATCCATTTCCGCTGGATGCACAACTTCGTCGAGTCGGTCGCCGCCGTCAGGCCGCCGTCCGATCCGCTCAACGATCCGAGCCTCACGGCCGAGGTGCTGTTCACCGTGCGCTGGGACGGCAGCCCCGCCGAGGTCACGCTCAGCAAGAGCTCGGGCCAGCGCGTGTTCGATCAGGCCGCCGTCGCGGCCGTGCGCGGCGACATCCCGTACCCCGTGCCGCCGCTCTCCCTCTTCGGCGACGACGGCGTCGCCCACCTGCGCTGGGTGTTCGCGCGCGACCACCGCATGGACTCCGAAGGCGAGCTGCGCCGCCGCGAGGATCCCCTGGCCGAGGCGTTGCCGCGCCTCTTCATCCAGGGACGGTTAAAGGAAGCGCTGCTGCGCGTCCAACGGTACATGGACGCGGGCGACACCGACGCCATGTCGATCTTCGCGCGCGCGTGGCTCGCGCGGCCGTTCACGGATCGCGTCGCCGACGCCAACGCGGCGCTCGCGCTCGCGCGCCTCGGCGACCACCGACAGATCGAGCGGCTGCGGCCGGCGCTCGCCCGGCCCGAGACGGCGCTCGTCGCGGCGCAGGGCCTCGCGGCGCTCAAGGTCGACCTGTGCGCCGAGCTCGATCCGACGCTGCGCGTGCGCGAGCCCGCGGCGACGGAGCTCGTCATGACGGCGCTGCGTGAGGCTGGCCCGGCGCGCGCGGGCAGCCCGTGCCTCGTGACGCTCGCGGCGCTCGTCGACGACGAGACGGCGCCGAAGCCGCTGCGCGCGTCGGCGCTGCGCACGTTCGCCGTGCTCGACTATGCGTCGGCGCGCAAGCGACTCATCGACCTGCTCGGCGATCCGTCGCCCGAGCTGCGCGCCGCGGCCGCGACGGGCTTCGCGCACCCGGGCGGCGGCCGCCCCGCGCTCTACCGCCTTGAGCCCATGCTGAAGGACAACTCGAGCGAGGTGCGCGCCGCCGTCGCGGCGGCACTCGTGCGCTCGTGCGGAGAGATCTCGTTCGACTACCTGCAGCCGCTCTTCAAGAATATCGATGACCGGCCGCTCATCGCCATGGCGGCGCCGCTCGGCGATCTCACGTCGGCGGCTTCGGCCGACATGCTCGGCAAGATGCTCAAGCGCGGCGGCGCCGATCTGAAGCTCGCCGTGACGCGCGCGCTCGCCGCGCGCCGCGACAACAATGGCCGCGCGCTGTTCAAGCCGCTCGGCGACGCCGCGAAGCGCAGCCCATACACGGCGCACGAGCTGCGCTACTTCCTCTACTCGACGGCGTCGCTCGACGAGCTCATGCCGCTCGTGAAGGACCCGCACCTCGGCATTCTCACGTACAAGGCCATGCTGCGCGCCAAGCACTACAAGGAGGCGGCGGACTGGCTCGTCACGGGGTTCGATCGCGTGTCGCCCGCCGTGCTCGGCGAGGCGTTCGGCGCGTGGCTCGCTGACCCGCCGCCGCGCATCGCGGCCGCTCAGTGAGACGCTCCGCTTGGTAAAACGCTCCGCTCAGTAAAACCGCTTCATGAACCAGCGCAAGAGGCGTTGGGTGCGCGCGCGGTAAGGGAAAGAGAGCTCGCGATCGATGAACGGCGAGAGCCAGCCCAGCAGCGGGTGATCCTCGACGATGGTCTCGACGCGGCAGAACTGGCGCAGGCCCTCGGGCCCGTGACGGAAGCCGATGCCGCTGCCCTTGATGCCGCCGAGCGGCGCCTCGACGCAGAAGTAGTTCATGAGCACGGCGTTGACGAGCACCGAGCCCGCGTCGATGCGCTTCGCGAACGCGCGCCCGCGTTGCAGATCGCGCGTCCACACGCTGCCCGTGAGGCCGAGCGTCGAGTCGTTGGCGAGGCGCAGCGCCTCGTCGGCGTTCGGCACGCGCATGACGGGCAGCACGGGGCCGAAGGTCTCCTCGCGCATGACCGCCATGTCGGACGTCACGTCCGCGAGCAAAGTCGGCGCGAAGAACTGGCCGGGCCCGACGGGCGCGGCGCCGCCCGCGACGACGCGCGCGCCGCGTGAGACGGCGTCGGCGATCTGCGCGCGGGCGCGCTCGATCTGCGGCGGGAACGTGATGGCGCCAACGTCGAGGCTGCCGTCGCCCGCGCGCGCGGGCAGCACGGGCGCGCCTTGTCGCAGCTTGCCGATCTCGGCCGCCACGAGCGCCGTGAAGCGCTCGGCGACGGGCTCCTCGACGAGCACGCGCTCCGTGCGCACGCAGACCTGTCCGCTGTGCGCGAACGCGCTCCACGCAGCGGCGTGCGCGGCGCGCGGCAGGTCGGCGTCTGCGAGCACGATCATCGCCGACTTGCCGCCCAGCTCGGCGACGATGGGCACGAGGCGCTCGCCCGCGCGGGCCGCGATGTGGCGCCCGACGGCCTGGCTCCCCGTGAAGAAGATCATGTCGGCGCGCTCGACGAGCGCCTGCCCGATCTCGCCGCGCCCCGGAATGACCTGGAACACGCCCTCGGGGAGGCCGAGCGTGCGCCAGTGCTCGAGGACGCGCAGCGACGTGAGCGGCGTCCACTCCGACGGCTTGAGCACGACGGCGTTGCCGCACAGCAAGGGCGCGACGCAGTCGGCGTAGTTGTTGAGGAGCGGCCAGTTCCACGGCCCGATCACGGCGACGACGCCGCGCGCCTGACGCACGAGGCGCGTGCGCTTGTTGGGGAACAGGAACGGGTGGCGCACGTCGTCACGCAGCGCGCGCCGCCCCGCGCGCCCCGTGTAATAACGCGTCAGCTCCAACGTGTAGAAGAGCTCCATGCACTCGGCCTCGTAGGCGGCCTTGCCGCTCTCGGAGACGAGCGTGTCGAGGAAGCGCGGGTCGTCGCGCAGCGCGCGCGCGAGCCGGCGCAAAGCGTCGGCTCGTTCAGAGAAGGGCAGGGCGGCCCACGCCGGCTGGGCGGCGCGCGCGCGCGCGAAAGCGGAATCGACCTGCGGCAAATCGCCACATGCGATCTCTTCGATCACTTGCCCCGTGGCTGGATTCACGATCCGAAGCGGCGTGGCATCCGTCACCTCATGTTTGTACACCAGGCGGGAGGTGGCGTCGTACACTTGCGCCCATGCAGTGCCCCCCTCGCTTAATGTTTCGTCACTTGTTTTCGTCGTCGTTGCTCGCGCTCGCGCTCGTCGCAGGCTGTGGCCGCACGGAGCTGTTCAGCAATCGCGCGCACTGTGCGCCCGGAGACACCGTCTGTCAGACGCAGATCGGCGCGGCCGGCAGCACGGGGTTCGGCGGCAGCACGGGGTTCGGCGGCAACACGGGTTTCGGTGGCAACACGGGGTTCGGCGGCAACATGGGGTTCGGTGGCGTGGCGGGCTTCGGCGTCGCGGGGTTCGGCGCCGCGGGCTTTGGATCGGCGGGCTTCGGTGGCGCCGCGGGCGGCCCGGTGACGTGCGTCGCCACGATCGAGAACTGCACGAACGGCAAGGACGACAACTGCAACGGCCTCATCGATTGCCAAGATCCGCTTTGCTTCGGGGCGCTCGCGTGCACGAAGCCGGGCGTCGAGATCTGCAACAACGGCATCGACGACGACGGGGACGGCCTCATCGACTGCACCGATCCTGACTGCAACGGCAGCGTCTCGTGCCGGCCTTCGATGGGCAAGGAGATCTGCAACAACGGCCTCGACGACAACGGCGACAAGCTGGTCGACTGCGCCGATCCGCAGTGCACGACGTTCCCGGGCTGCCTCGAGAGCGAGTGCTCGCCCGACGTCGACTTCGGCACGATCGTCGCGCACGGCGCCAGCGTCTCGCGCACGATCGACACGACGGGCGCGACGGCGTCCTACGCCACGTGCGCGTCGCCGGGCGGTCACGGGCGCGTCGCGCGCTTCGTGCTGCCGACCGGCGCCGACGTTCGCGTCAACTTCGCGCAGGCCATGGGCGCGGCGCATGTCGTCGATCTGTTCCGCGCGGGCGTGAACCAGACGTGCGACCGCAACCCGATCACGTGCCTCAACGTGGGCGACACGCCCACGACGATGCAGACGTTCCCCGGGCTCGCCGCGGGCACCTACTGGTTGATCATCGAGTCGTATCCCAACACGCCCGGCTCGACGACGGTCACGCTGTCGACGGGCACGCCGGGCACACCCGAGATCTGCAACAACGGCGTCGATGATGACGGCAACGGCCTCACGGACTGCCAGGACCTCGCCTGCGTCGATGCTCCGAACTGCGTCGCCGTCGAGTGCAAGCCCGGCGCGACGATCGGCACGCTCGTCGTGGGTGCGCCTCCGAAGAACGTGCACGTCGATCTCACGCAGGCCCCCAGCCGCTACGCGCCGTACTGCGCGGGGACGACGCCGGGCGGTGACGCCGCGGTCGCCGTCACGCTCTCGCAGCCCGGCGGCATCGAGGTGCAGTTCGCGCAGACGGGCCACACGGTCTTCTCGTTGTTCTCGCGCGCCGCCGCGGGCGTCGCGTGCGACGACAACGACGAAAACCAGGGGTGCTCACCCGAGGACGATCGCAACGGCGCCGTGGCCTTCGGTGATCTGGCGGCCGGTGACTACGTCTTCATCTTCAAAGCGACGACCGACGAAAACGGGAAGGTCGATCCCGGCCTCCTGAACCTGCAGATTTCGGCGTTCCAGAACCGCAAGGTCGAGATCTGCAACAACGGCATCGACGACGACGGCAACGGGCTCATCGATTGCGATGATCCGGCGTGCGTCGGGATTGACGGCTGCGCGGCGCCGGGCTGCAACCCCGACGTGACGCTCGGGACGCTCGACCTCGGCAGCATGCTGTCGACGACGGTCAACACGTCGACCTCGCAGCACCTCTACACGCTCGGCTGCGGCAAGGGGAACGGGAGCGATCGCGTGGTGCGGTTCACGCTCGATCAATCGATGGCGCTCGGCATCGACTGCACGCAGACGGGCTCGCACGTGCTGCAGCTCAACGAGCAGCTCGCGCCGCTCGACAAGTGCGACGAGATGTCGAGCCGCCTCAATTGCGCGGACACGGAGACGCTGCCGTTCGGCTGCGGCTACACGATCCAGGGCCTGCAACCGGGCACGTACAACCTCATCATCGAGGCCTTCGAGTCGGGCATGGAGGGCACCGTCAACCTCACGCTCACGGGCGTGCCCGAGCTCGTGCGGGAGATCTGCAACAACGGCATCGACGATGACGACGACGGGTTCATCGACTGCGCCGATCGCAAGTGCGTGACGTCGCCCGATTGTCTCAAGCTGTCCTGCCACCCCGACAAAGACCTCGGCCTCATGGCGCTCGACGGCTCCGTGTTGCAGACGCTCGTCGAGACGGCGGGCTCGGGCGACAACGAGATGAACACGACGTGCGTGTCGGCGCCGGGTGGCCAGGACGCCGTCATCGACTTCCAGCTCCCCGAGCCGGCCGACGTCACGCTCACGTGGGCGCAGGCCGGCGACCACGTCTTCCAGATCTTCAGCGACGAGGGCACGCTGTTCGCGTGCGAAGCGGGGACCTCGTTCTCGTGCGTGTCGTCGCAGGCTCAGGCGACGGGCACGACGCAGTTCCTGGCCATCCCCGCGGGCAAGTACCACCTCGTCGTCGACGCCGATCACGCGGGCTCCGAGGGCGGTGTCGTCGTCCAGCTGTCGGGCAGGCCGGCGCAATAGAGCGGGCGCGACGTGTCGATGTGACGACGTAATCTGATAAGATCTTCGGCGTGTCTGCGCCCTCCGCTCCCCGAAAGCTACGCATCCTCGTCGCCAAGCCCGGCCTCGACGGCCACGATCGCGGCGCGAAGGTCGTCGCCCGCGCGCTCGCCGACGCGGGTTACGAGGTCATCTACACGGGCCTGCACCAGACGCCCGAGATGATCGCGGCGGCGGCCGTGCAGGAATCGGCCGACGCCGTGGGCCTCTCGATCATGTCGGGGGCGCACATGACGCACTTCCCGGCCGTGCTCGAGGCGCTGCGCGCGCGCGGCGCGGGTGACGTCGTCGTGTTCGGCGGCGGCATCGTGCCTGACGAGGACGTCGAGGCGCTCCGCGCGCTGGGCGTGCCCGCGATCTTCAAGCCCGGGACGTCGACGCAGGAGATCGTCGACTGGATCGAGCGCGACCTGCGGCCGCGCGTCGAGGGGAGGGCGGCGTGAGGGCGCGGCGCCTGTCGCTCGCGGCGCTCGTCGCCGTGAGCACGGTGTGGGGCGCCACAGCCTTGTCGCCCGCGCGCGCGAACGCGCGCCTCGAGACCGAAGAGCAGCGCGTCTCACGCGTGCTGCAGGACACGCTCGTCGCGCACGGCGGCGAGGTCAACCGCTGCTTCGAGAAGGCGCTCGCCGACTCGCTCGACGTCGCGGGCAAGATCGAGCTCGCCGTCGACGTAGGCGACGACGGTCACGTCACGAAGACGGCGCCCGCGCTCGACGAGGCGCAGTCGCCCGTGCTGCTCGCGTGCCTGCAGGCGAGCGCCGCGACGTGGTCGTTCGCGGGCATCGACCCTGGCAGCACCGTCATCGTGCCGCTGTCGTTCGACAGCCAACCTGCGCAGTTCTCGATCAGGGCCGCCGACGCCCCCGATCACGGGCCCGCGGTTGCGGCGAAGCCCGCGAAGGGCAAGAGGACGGGGCCCAGCGCGGGGCCGCTGTTCTCCGTGAAGCTGCTCGTCGACGAGAAGACGATGCGCGCGCGCCAGGCGTCGCTGTCGATGCTCACGGTCTCACCCGCGAGCCGCATCGCGATGCACAAGCACCCCGGCGCCGAGATCCTCTACGTGCTCAAGGGCCACGCGCGCATCCTGAGCCAGCCCGGCACGCCACCCGAGAAGCTCGACGAGGGGATGGCGATCTACATCCCCGCCGGCGCGCCGCACGCCATCGAGAACATGGGTCGCCAGTCGTCCGCCGTCATGCTCGACTACTTCGTGCCCATGGGCCCCGAGCGCGTCTACCGCGATCCGACGGACGTCGCCGGTCGTGCCGCCTTCGAGGTGCTGCACGACGTGCCCGCGGCGCCGGCGCCGCCTGTCGGCTTCGTCGTCGTCAACGCGGCGAAGGTCGCGCCCCTCACGATCGCGGGCGGCAAGGCGCACGTGCGCAAGCTGTTCACGCGCGAGAATACGGGCAAGGAGGCGGCCTACCTCGGCGTCCTCGAGGCCGAGCCGGGCCTCACGATCCCCGTGCATTCGCACACGTCCGCCGAGATCCTCTACGTCGTCTCGGGCGGCGGCGTCGTCGACATCGGCGCCGAGCCCGTCCGCCTCGAGCCCGACGTCGCCGTTCACATCCCCGAAGGCCAACCCCACCTCCTGCAATTCAGCGGACCAGACAAGACCGTCATGATTCAGCTCTACGCGCCCGCGGGCCCCGAACAGAGATACATCGACGAAGGCCCGGCCCCGAAAGGCAAGCCATGAACTTCGAGCTGTCCGACGAGCAGCTCGTCCTACAGAAGTCGGTGCGCGAGCTGTGTGAGCGCCTCATCATCCCGAACGCGCGCAGGTGGGACGAAGAAGAGCGCTTCCCGCACGAGATCATCCCGGCCATGGGCGAGATGGGGCTGCTCGGCATGCAGATCCCCGAGGAGCTCGGCGGCGCGGGCATGAAGTTCCACGACTACGTCGTCGCGCTCGAGGAGGTCGCGCGCGCCGACGCGTCGGTGGGCCTCACGATGGCGTCGCACAACTCGCTGTGCACGGGGCACATCTTCCTCGCGGGCAGCGACGAGCAGCGCAAGAAGTACCTGCCGCGCCTCGCGTCGGGGCAGGCGCTCGGCGGCTGGGGGCTCACGGAGCCGGGCTCGGGGTCGGACGCGGGCGCCGCGCGCACGCGCGCCGTGCCGAAGGACGCTGGAAAAGACGCGCGCTGGGTCATCAACGGCACGAAGACCTTCATCACGCAGGGCTCGGTCGGATCGATCTACGTCGTGCTCGCGTCGACGAGCCCC
>DATAZS010000150.1:0-3790 GCA_036271915.1 Polyangia bacterium | reverse complement strand
GCGCACGATTGGAGCCTGGACGAGCTGGCGCGCGAGGTGGGCGTGTCGCGGTCGGTGCTGGCCGAGCGGTTCGCGCAGCTCGTGGGCGTGCCGCCCATCCGTACCTCGCGCAGTGGCGCATGCAGCTGGCCGCGACGCTGCTGTCGACGACGACGATGAGCCTGGCCGAGATCGCCGAGCAGATCGGCTACGGCTCCGAGGCCGCGTTCAGCAAGGCGTACAAGCGCGCCGTCGGCGTCGCGCCCGCCGAGTGGAGACGCGGCAAGCGCGACGCGACGGCGTAGCTCACTCCGCGACGGGCTGACCCGAGCCGCCCATCTCCTTCGGGAAGTCGCGCAGCTTCGGCGCACCGTCGTGCAGGCGCAGCACCTTCTCGGCGTAGTTCACGTGAACGTGCGCGTGGAACGGAAACTCCGGGATCACCGACGCGTAGACGTCCGTGAGCCCGAAGCCCGGGTGCTCCGTCAGCAGGTGGCCACCGCACGCCGTGCACCAGCGGCGAATGCTGCTGGGGCTGCGGCTGAACGAGCCGACCAGCTCGGCACCGCGCGTGATCTTGACCGCACTGGGCGGCCACAGCGTGAACGCGTTCACGGGCGCCGCCGACCATTCGCGGCACGACGTGCAGTGGCAGTACCCCATCCCCGTTGGCTGCCCCGTGACGCGCAACTCGACCGCGCCACAGAAACAGCGTCCCTTGTACTCGTTCTCGCTCGGCATGTGATCTCCTCGCGGCGGAAAATCGAGTGACGGAGCGTCTCGCGCCCCGTTTGATGCGTTCTCCGCCGCGAGGAAAAGTTATGAGCCAAGCGAGATGAACGGAATGTGCGCGCGTCCGCCCGTCATGTCCGGGCGTCCGCTTCGCGGCGTCAGACGATGCGCGCGAGCTTCGCGAACACGTAGCCGATCGCGAACGCGCCGAGGATCGACCGCCCCGGGCTCTGCCGCGTCATGCGGAGGGCCTGGCTCTGCGCGTCCTTCAACGTCCCGCGGACGTTGCGGAGCTGCTTCGGCATGCGACGAGCGATCTTCGTGAGCGACTTGGTGTTGATGTCCATGATGGGCTCCTTTGAGCCTCATCTACAGCGAAGGCCGTGCCAGCCCGAACCCCGCGAGATTCCGCGCGGTCGCGCGGCGCGGCCGCTACCGCCGCGTGGCCGCGTTACTGCGAGGTGGCGTCGCGGTCAGAGCGGGGGGCAAGGCAACACGCAGAGGTGCGTCGTCGAATCGCAGCGGGCCGATTGGAGATCTCCGCCGCACTCGAGATCGTTCGTGCACGCCGCGCCGACCGGAACCAGCCGCTGACACAACTGCGTCGTCGGATTGCAGAAGGCACCCAAGACGCAACCAACCTCCGTACCCGCGATCGTGCCGCAGGCCGCGCCGATCGGCTCCAGCAGAGCCGCGCACGTCCCCGCAGGCGTGCACCAGCCGTCACAGTCGATGTTCTTCGTGCAGGCGACGCCAGTCGGTTTGAAGGCGATGCAATGCGAGGCGCCCGGACCGGGACAGTACGCCTTGCCGGGAATGCAGCCGCCGCCCGTGCCGTCGGGCGTGCACGGACCATCGACGGTCAGCGGCTGGCAAACCCCCGCGGTGCCGCCGTCGGGGCTGCCGCCCACGCAGGCGTCGAGGTAGTCACACTGCGGGCTTCCGCCGCCGCACGCCGCGTTCGCTGTGCCGTAGAGCTCGCACGTCTGAGACTGGTAGTTACACATCTGTCCGCCAGCGCACAGATCGTTGCCGGAGCAAACGCCCCCTTGCGGGCGCAACGGCGTGCAGGTGCCGCCGCAACCGTCGATGGCGCCTTTGCAGAAGCTGCCGACCGCGCACTGCGAGACGCCGAGCGGATCGCATGCGCCGCCGTCCGCGACCTGCGGCGTGTACACCTGGCTGCACACCGCGCCCGACGTCAGCTTGCAGTCGACGATCGCGTAGGTCGCGAGACACGCCACGGCGCGCGCGGGGTCGAACAAGGTTCGCCCGTGGTGAACGCCGGCCACGATGTAGGGGCACAGGCTGATGGGCAGATAGCCTTCGAGGTCGAAGCTCGGATACAAGCCGCAGCTGTTCTGTTGCGCGGTGGCCGCGGCCGCGGTCAACGCGCAGAATCCCTCGACCGTCATGGGATCGGCGTCCAGCGACGCGACCGCATCGGACGAAAGCGCGTCGACGTCGGCGGTCGCATCGGCGTCGCGCGAGACGACGTCGAGCGCATTCGCGTCGCTTGTAGCAACGTCGACGTGCGCGGTCGCATCGACGTCCGCAGACGCATCGCGGATGTCGACCGTCGACGCGTCGGTCAAACCCGCGTCGCTGCGCGCGCCATCGCGCGCAGAACCATCGCGTGCGGGCTTCGACGCGCTGCCACAGGCAGCGAGAAGGATCGAGAAAAGGAAAACCCGCTGGCCCGACCACTTCATGCCCGGAGAGTAACCCGAAACGCGCAGCGCTCCGCGGCGTTGGCCGACGCATCCACGGCTAGGTCACGTCTCCGGCTCCGCCGTCGCCTTGCGCTCGCCCGTGCTCACGCGGTACGCGACGCGCGCGCGTGTGACATTACCGAGCGGGCGCAGATCCTCGACGGCGTGCCACGGGTCGAACGAGAAGCCGTCGGACTCCTTCCACTCGACGGAGGCGTCTTCGATGGGCGTGCGCGTCTCGTCGACGAAGAACTGCACCTGGAAGTGCCGCCCGTGAATGACGCAAAAACGTAACGGAAGAAAGCGGCGCTCTCGTCGTTTACTCGACCAATGGCGACGATTGAATTCGGCGAGACCAACTTCGTCATCCAGGCGGCGGAGACCGAGGTCACGTGGACCGTGGCGTGGGGCCTCAAGCGCGACGAGTGGTTCAACTTTCAGGTCGCCCCCGACTTCAGCGACTCGCCCGACGACGACTGGATCCCCACGACGATGGAGATCACGCGGCAGGTGGTCACCGTGTCCGCCGTGTATCCGTACGAGGTGCAGACGCAGCTCACCGTGCGCAACCTGAGCCCCGCCGGGTCCGAGGTCGCGTTCGGGTTCTGCGGAATGAAGAGCTCGGGTTAGTGGGAGGCATGCACATGACGTTGAAGGTCGTCGTCGACGCGAAAGATCGGATCATCGCCGTGGCCCACCTCGCGGCGAACGCCGGCGCGGGACCCGCGCTCACGGCGCGGCCCGTGCTCGCGGCGGGCCAACGCGAATTCGACGTCGAGATCCCCGAGGCGCACCGCGCGCGCCACCCGCGCGCGCTCTTTCGCAGCCTGCACGTCGAAGGCGGCGCCGTCGTCTATCGCGGTGCGGTCAGCGGCTGACGCCACGCTTTGAAGGCGGCTTGCACCAACTACTCCGATCGGGCAGAGTCGTATAGTGAGGAAGGAAAAGCCGCAGCTCGTGACCTTGAAGCTGCCGCGCGTCCTGGCCGGACGACTGCGCGCCCTGTCACGGAAAAAGGGGAAGCCGCAGGCCGAGCTCCTTCGTGAGGGGCTCACCCTCAGGCTGGAAGCGGAGACGACGCAGCGTCGGGGCTCCGTGCTCGATCTGATCGAGGATCTCGTCGGATCGGTCGAAGGACCGCGCGACCTCGGCCGCAACCCGAAGCACCTTCGTGGCTTCGGGGAATGACGCGGACTTCGACCATCATCGATGCGGGCCCCTTGGTGGCCCTCCTCAACCACAAGGACGACGATCACGAGTGGGTCAAAGCCCAGCTTCGTGACCTCGAGCCGCCGCTTCTGACCTGCGAGGCGGTGCTGGCGGAAGCCGCGTTTCTCCTGCGGCGTTTTCGCACCGGCGACGGCGGA
>DATAZS010000149.1:0-4398 GCA_036271915.1 Polyangia bacterium | reverse complement strand
GGGCGTGTCGCCGCCGCCGTCGGCGTTGAATGACAGCAGGCGCCGGTAGACGCGGTCGAGGTCGGCGTCGAGATCGTAGACGCGCGTGACGTAGGCGTCACCGACGTCGCGATAGGCGACGAGCCCCACGCGCACGTCGGGCGTCGGCTGCGCGCGCGCGACGAAGCTCGCGATGCTCCAGATCTTCATCTTCGCGCCTTCGATGAGCCCCGACATCGAGCCCGTCGTGTCGAGCGCGAACACGAGATCGACCTTCGGCCGCGCCGCGGGCGTCGCGGGCTTCACGGGCGCGATCGGCGCGGGCGGCGCGGTCACGACAGGCGTCGCCGCGGCGACGGCGGTCACCTCGTGCCGTTGAGCGGCCACCGCGGCCATGCCCGCGAGGACCGCGCCCACGATCAGGCTGGCGCTCACCCACTTGTCGCGTCCCGTCTCTTTGGTCGTCATCGTGTCCCTCCGAACGAGGCAGACGCACGACCTCGTCGCCGGATCTCGTTTCGTTTTGGAAACGCTTTCAACGGCCATCCACGGCCTGCCAAGGGTGGTTTGAAACGCACTTAAAGCCCCTTGCTCCCGCTGTCGAGTTGGGTCTACGGTCAACGCGGCGCGCATGAAGTCTTTGTTCGTGAAGCACCCCTTAAGGGCCGCGTTTGCGGCGGTGGTCGTGTGTGCGCTCGCGCCGACATGGGGAACCGCCTACGCGCAGACGACGACGCCCTCGAGCGGCTTCGCGATCAACCGCTTCGAGCCCGCGGGCGGCGGCAGCGAGTGGTTCTCGCTCGAGTCGCTCGACTTCCGCGGCCACCTCCGACCGTCGGCGGGGCTGGCCGCCGACCTCGCGCTCGATCCGGTCGTTCTTTACGATCGCAACAACAACAAGATCGCGTCGCTCGTGAGCCGACAGGCGACCGTGCACGCAGACGTCGCCATCGTGTTGTGGAGCCGGTTGCGACTCGACGTCAATGCGCCCGCCGTCGTGTTGCACGACGGCGACGCCGCGCAGCTCGGCGGCGTGTCGTACGCCGCGCCCACGAGCGAGCCGCTCGGTGATCTGCGCCTCGGCGCCGACGTGCGCCTGTACGGCACGGCGCAGGACGGCGTCACGGTGGCCGTGGGCGGACAGGTCTTCCTTCCGACGGGGCACGAGAGCGCCTATACGAGTGATGGCGGCCTGCGCCTGTGGCCGCACGTCTTGCTCGCGGGCGAAGCAGGCCCCTTCGTTTGGGCAGCGCGCCTCGGCTACCACTACCGCCCGAGCGCGAACCTCAAGTGCGAGTGCTCTCTTTCGCCCGGCTCTGAGGTCACGGGCGGCCTTGCGGTCGGCATCCGCTTGCTGCCGACGATGTTGGTCGGTCCCGAGCTCTACGCGAGCACGCCTGCGACCGGTAGCGGCTTCGCGAAGCCCGTGCAGTCGCCGCTCGAGGTTCTGCTGGGCGCGCACTTCGCGATCGCGCGCGACTGGAGCGCTGGCCTCGGCGCGGCGCCCGGCTCGGACGGCCCCGGCTCGCCTTCGTGGCGCTTCGTCGTGGCGCTGCAGTACTTTCCGGCGTTCTTGGCCCCAGCGGCGCCGCTGCCGCCGCCCCCGGCGCCGCCACCCCCACCGGCGCCGAAGCCGCGCCCCGCACCGCCACCTCCACCGGCGCCGAAGCCACCACCGCCACCGCCACCGCCGCCACCGCCACCGCCGGCCGATCGAGACGGCGACACGATCGTCGATCCCGACGACGCGTGCCCCGACGTCCCGGGCCCGCACAACGACGACCCCGCGCGCAACGGGTGTCCTGTCGCGCGCATCGAGCACGGACAGATCCGCATACGTGAGCAAGTGAAGTTCAAGACCGACAGCGCGGTCATCTTGAAGGAGAGCAACTACATCCTCGAGAGCGTCGTCAAGCTCATGACCGAGAATCCCGAGATCAAGAGGTTGAGGGTCGAGGGGCACACCGACACGCAAGGCAAGCCCCGCTACAACAAGAAGCTCAGCGAACGGCGTGCGGCATCCGTCGTGAAATGGCTGGTCAAACACGGTGTGAGGAAGAAGCGCCTCACGAGCGCCGGCTTCGGACAGGAGCGCCCGCTCGCGACCAATCAGACCGAAGAAGGTCGAAGGGAAAATCGGCGCGTGGAGTTCCACATCGTCCAAGGCCCGGGCGGGGAGAAGTAGGGCGGCATGAGCACGCGAAGCAAAGACGCAGCGCCCTCGACGCGCATCGTGGTCAGGGCGTTGCTCGTGGGGGCGATCGTCACTGCTGGGCTCGCGGCGCCGCGCGCGGCGCACGCGTCGACGCTGCGCTACCAGGTCAACCAGAATGGCGACTTCGTCCTCATCGGCAACACGCTCGGGCTCGACTGCGGCGCGGGCGTGCCCGCGCCCGTCGTCGGCACCGTCGGCACGGCCGGCGCGGGGACGTGCGGCACGAATACGACGGACACGGCCCCCGACGTCTACTGGCGCTCGAACGACACCAACGACGGCGCCAACGCCGACAACACGATCACGGCCGCGCAGGCCCGCAGCACCGCCATACTGTCTATCCCCGCGGGTGCCTCGATCACGTATGCGCGCTTGTACTGGAGCGGCGTGAGCGCGACCGCCGACACGGCCGTCGTCCTCGACCGCATCGGGACGGGGGCGTTCTCGGCCACGATCTCGCCGACGGCCACGCCAGCCGTGACGGTCGATACGTTCTCGGCGACCTCGTCGTCGGCGCTGACGTACTACGAAGCGACCGCCGACGTGACGTCGATCGTTCAAACGAACGGTCCCGGTCAGTACCGCGTGAGCGGCGTCGACGGCATCAACCTCATCAACCTCAACAACGACACGGTCTACATCGGTTGGTCGATGGTCGTCGTCTATTCGCTCGCCTCCGATCCGCCGCGCAACCTCACGGTCTTCGACGGGCTCGATCTCATCAACTCCCAGGGCGCGCCCGTGACCGACACGATCACCGGCTTCCTCGTCCCCAACGCCGGCTTCGACGCCAAGCTCGGCGTCGTCACGTACGAGGGCGACGATCAGCTCACGGGCGATTCGCTGTCGTTCAACGGGACGAAGCTCCACGACACCCTCAACCCCGTCAACAACTTCTTCAACGGCACGCGTTCGTACCTCGGCGCGGCCGTGTCGAACGCGGGGGATCTGCCGCGGCTCACGGGCGGCGCACGCAGCGTGAGCGGCATGGACCTGGACGTCGTCGACGTCAAGGCGGAGCTCACGCAGGGCGACACGAGCGCGACGATCACGGCGTCGACGAGCCAGGACTTCTATCTGCTGGGCGTGTTCGTCACGTCGATCTCGACCTACAAGCCCGATTTCGGCGACGCCACGAAGACGATCACTGATCTCAACACGCACGCGGGCGGCGCCGTGCTGCCCGGCGACACGATCGAGTACACGATCTCGGCGGCCAACCAGGGCAACGACGGCGCGACGAACGTCATCATGAACGACGTGCTGCCGGCGGGCCTGACGTTCGTGCCGGGCTCGATCCACATCGTGGCCGGCGCCAACGCGGGCACGAAGACGGACGCGACGGGTGACGATCAGGGCGAGTACATCACGGCCTCGCGGACGGTCCGCGTGCGGCTCGGCACGGGAGCGAACGCGACGACGGGCGGCGCGATGGCGATCAACGCGTCGGCGACGATCGCGTTCGACGTCAAGGTGAACGCGTCGATCACGGGGCTCATCCAGAATCAGGCCATCATCACGGCGTCGGGCGCTTCGGGCGCGCCGCCTGCCGACTACGTCTCCGACGGAAACGGCGGCGGCCCCGGCGCGCCGCCCACGCCCGTCACGATCGACGGCTGCGCCCAGAACACCGACTGCAGCGGCGCGACGCCCTACTGTCTGACGACGGCGTCGCCCAAGGTCTGCGTCGGGTGCCTCACGAGCACGAACTGCGCGGGGACGAAGCCCACGTGCGACGCCACGACGAACACCTGTCGCGCGTGCGCCGCGGCGACCGACTGTCCGTCGACGACGCCCGTGTGCCTGGGCACCGGTGCGTGCGGCGAATGCTCGGCCACGGATACGGCCCACTGTGGCGGCGCGACGCCCGCGTGCGACACGTCGGCCGCGAAGTGCGTCGAGTGCATCGACAACACGACCTGCGGCGGCACGACCGCCGAGTGCAACACGACGACGAAGACGTGCGTCGGGTGCCTCGCGAACGGTGATTGCGCGGGCAACAAGCCCATCTGCGACCCGTCGTTCTTCACGTGCCGCGCGTGCGGCGGCGACGGCGAGTGCGGCGGCACGACGCCCGCCTGCGAGCCGTCGGGCGCGTGCAATCAGTGCTCGACGACGAACGCGACGGCGTGCGTGGGCAGCACGCCCGTCTGCAACGCGACGACAGGCAGTTGCGTGCGGTGTACGGCCAACGCGGACTGCAG
>DATAZS010000148.1:0-4336 GCA_036271915.1 Polyangia bacterium | reverse complement strand
TGGTCGACGCTCCTCGCGCTCACGGTGACGCGCCCTCACGTGTGCGACGAGTGGCGCGTCGCCGCGTCCGCAGTCGCCGCACCTGCGGGCGCTGCGCCGCAGGTCGCGATCGTCGCGCCGCCGCCGCCCGTGCCCTCGGCGCTCGCGCAGGCCGAGCGGACGCGCTACCGCATCGACTATGGCGTGCTCGAGATCGGCGCGCTCGAGGTCGCGATCGCGGCGGCCGTCCCGGGCGCGACGCTCGTCCACGCCGACGGGCACGGCTCGGGCGGCGTGCTGGGTCTCGGCCGCATGGACGATCGCATCGCGACGGACTTCGACTTCACGCGCCTCGAATCGCGGCGCTGGGACAACGCACGCTCGGGCGGCGAGGGCGCGCTGCGCGATCGCGCGCGGCAGACGGGCGCGGGGCGCGTCGACCTCGTGCGCGAGCGCGCGGGCGCCGGGCCGCAAACGGCCAGCGCCGTGCTCGCGGCGCCGCTGCTCGATCCGCTCGGCTTCCTGCTGCGCCTGCGCGTCGATCCGCCGCGGGCCTCCCCGCAGATCCTCTACGTGCTCGACGGTCAGGCGCTGTGGCGCGTGACGATCACGAACGCCGGCCGCGTCGTCCCGCCCGAGAACGTCGCGCCCGTCCCCATGGTCCGACTCGAGGCCGAGGCCGAGCCCGTCTCTTGGAACGGCACGCCCGACACCGACGGCGATCGAACGCATCGTTCATTCAAGCTGTGGCTCTCCGACGACGCCGCCCACGTGCCGCTTCGCCTCGAGATGCCCGTCGGCATCGCCAATGTCGTGGTCGCGCTCACCGAGATCGCGCGCCCTGCGCGTTAGCCGCCGACGCCGGTCCCGGGCGCGCGCAGCTTGTAACCGACGTGGCGCACGGTCTCGATCATGGCGCTGCCGGGCCCGAGCTTCGCGCGCAGGCGCCGCACGTGGATGTCGACGGTGCGCGTGCCGCCCGCGTAGCGGTAGCCCCACACGCGCGACAGCAGCTGCTCGCGCGAGAAGACGCGGCCGGGGCGCTCCGCGAGGAACTTGAGCAGCTGGAACTCCTGCCGCGGCAGCTTGAGCGCGCGGCCGCGATACGACGCCTCGACGGCGACGGCGTCGATGACGAGGTCGCCGATCTTGATGCGCCCGGCGGCCCTGAAGGACGACATGCGCCAGTCGAGCTGGCGAATGCGCGCGTAGAGCTCGGGGCCCACGACGGGCGACAGCACGAAGTCGTCGGCGCCCGCCTCGGGATCGAGGCCGGCGAGGCGCGACACCTCGACGCACAAGAGGACGGGGACGTCGGCGAGCGAGCCGACCTCACGGACGCGGCGAATGGCCGCACGTCCGACCTCGAGGTGTGCGCCCGCGTCGACGACGACGACCGACGGACGCGAAAGCTCGATGTCCTCGGGCAGCTGATCGATGTCGTAACCGACGGCGACGATCTCGCAGCCCAGGTCGCTCAGAGCTGCCGCGGGGGAATCCGGCTCGGCGGCCGCCGTCGCCGGATTCGAAGTTACGACCAGGGCTCTCATGTGTGGCTACAGTATCCGCCGGACTTCGGCAGAGCAACTGCCGCATCCCGCGGAAAAATCAAGAGTCCGAAACAAAAAAGCCGTCTACTCCACCGGGCCGAGCGCGCGCCGACACGTTCCAGGCGCGACCGCTTGGCGTCGCGCGTACCTGATGCAATACTAGTCAGCTGATGGACGATTTCCATTGCTCGTTCTGTGGCAAACGACGTCGCGAGGTGCGCAAGCTCATCTCGGGTCCGCGCGTGTTCATCTGCGACGAGTGCGTCGCGCTCTGCAACGACATCATCGCGAAGGAAGAGGCGGCCGAGCGGCCGAAGTATCCCCGCCCGCGCGAGATCTACGACGAGCTCAACCGCTACGTCATCGGGCAGGATCGCGCGAAGAAGGCGCTGTCGGTCTCGGTCTACAACCACTACAAGCGCATCGGCCAGAGCGGTAAGGCCGGCGAGGTCGAGATTCAGAAGGGCAACATCTTGCTGCTGGGGCCCACGGGCTGCGGCAAGACGCTGCTCGTGCAGACGCTCGCGAAGAAGCTCGACGTGCCGTTCGCCATGGCGGACGCGACGACGCTCACCGAGGCGGGCTACGTCGGCGAGGACGTCGACAGCGTCATCAAGGCGCTGTACCGCAACGCCGGCAACGATCCGGACAAGGCCTGCCGCGGCATCGTCTGCATCGACGAGATCGACAAGATCGCGCGCAAGGGCGGCGGACCGTCCGTGACGCGTGACGTGTCGGGCGAGGGCGTGCAGCAGGCGCTGCTCAAGATCCTCGAGGGCAAGCAGGCGTCGATCACGCCCGACGGTGCGCGCAACCGTCCCCAGCAGGAGCTCATCCAGGTCGACACGACTGACATCCTGTTCGTGTGCACGGGCGCCTTCAACGGCGTGGAGGAGATCGTCCGTCGCCGCGTGGGCGAGCGCGGCCTCGGCTTCGGCGCGCACATCGGCAAGGGCGAGGAGTCCAAGAACAACCTCCGCGCCATGACGCGCACCGAGGACCTCATCAAGTTCGGCATGATCCCCGAGTTCATGGGGCGTCTGCCCATCATCGTCGCGGCCGACGATCTCGACGTCGACATGCTCGTCGAGATTTTGTGGAAGCCGAAGAACGCCATCGCCAAGCAGTACGAGCGGCTCTTCGAGATGGAGGGCGTCAAGCTGCGCTTCACGGAGGACGCGCTTCAAAGCGTCGCCCAGGAGGCCGCGCGCCGCAAGTCGGGCGCCCGCGGTCTGCGCGCGATCTTGGAAGAGGTCATGCTGGACGTCATGTACGAGATCCCCTCGATGACGGGCGTCTCCGAGTGCGTCGTCACGCGCGAGGTCGTCACGTCGCGCGGCCGTCCTCAGCTCGTCCGCGAGAAAAAAGCGTCGTAGCCCGTCGCGCGGGCGCGAATCCTTTTTTCTCGATCGAGCATCTTCATCTGCCGGCCTGAGAGTGGTTAGGTTAAAGTCTCCAACCCCTTTAGTTGGCTCCGCTGGCGGACGAGGATGTGACGACATGTTGACCGAGAAAGAGAAGAAGCAGATTCGCGTCGTGCTCGAAGAGGAACAGAAGCGCCTGGCGCGCACGAGCCAGAACGCGCTCGCGTACTCGATGAACCACGAACGGAACATCGGGCGCGACTCGATCGACGAGTCCATGGAGGAGGAGATCTTCTCCACGGAGATGCGCCTGCACGACCGCGAGAAGTTCCTGCTCGGCAAGATCACGAAGCAGCTCGCGCGCCTCAAGGGTGGCGAGATCGACGTCTGCGACGACTGCGGCGAGACGATCTCTTTCAAGCGCCTCATGGCGCGCCCCGTGACTACGCTCTGCATCGACTGCAAAGAGCAGAGCGAGCGCGAAGAGCAGGCCGCCGAGCAGGCCGGCCGGGGTGGCTTCGCTGACCTGGGCGGCGGCGACATGAGCGGCGACAACGAGCCCAAGATCTCGACGAGCGGTCTCGAAGACTGAGCGGAAGGCTGATCGGACGCTTGAGCGGACTGCTGACGGGGCGTTTGGCCCAAAGCCAAGCGGCCCGCCGGCGAGACCCGCGCGCATTGCCCGGCCCGGTCATCTGTTATACGGTTTTGCCGGAGCCGTCGGATGCCCGATAGTCGATACCGAATCACCGAGCGCGTCGCCGCCGGTGGCATGGCCGAGGTGTTCCGTGGCGTCGCCGAGTCGCTGCAGGGCTTCAAGAAGAACATCGCGATCAAGCGCATCCTTCCGGCGCTCACGCAGAACAAGAAGTTCGTCGCGATGTTCCTGGACGAGGCGCGCCTGTCGCTGCTCCTCCAGCACACGAACATCGTGCAGGTGTTCGACATCGGCCACACCGACGACACGTACTTCATCGTCATGGAGTACGTCGACGGCGTCGACCTCAAGGCGCTGACCGAGTGGCGGCGCAAGATCAACCGCCGCATCCCCATCGCGCACTCGCTCTACATCACGATGGAGATCTGCAAGGGCCTGTCGTACGCGCACGAGCTGCAGAACCCCGAGACGGGCAAGCCGCTCGGCATCGTCCATCGCGACATCTCGCCGCCCAACGTGCTCATCTCGAAGCAGGGCGAGATCAAGGTCGTGGACTTCGGCCTCGCGAAGGCGACGAGCCAGATCGAGACGACGGATCCCGGCGTCGTCAAAGGCAAGATGAGCTACCTGTCGCCCGAGGCGGCGCGCGGCGAGGAGGTTGACGCGTCGGCGGACATCTTCGCCGTCGGCATCCTGCTGTACGAGATGCTCACGGGGAAGCGCCTGTTCTACGGCGAGACCGACTACCAGACGGTCGAGCTCGTGCGGAACGCCAAGGTGCCGCC
>DATAZS010000147.1:0-14015 GCA_036271915.1 Polyangia bacterium | reverse complement strand
AGCCGATCGAAGAGCTGCTTCGGCGACATGAGCTGCACCTCGCTTGGCGCGGGCGCGCCGTTCGAGAAGGGGTGCGCGGCGTCGAGCACCATCGGCATAGCGTTGAAGTGGCCGAAGTTCGCCGACGCCTCGTCACCGATGATCGACGCCATGGGCGGCGCGCTGCCGTCCCACAGCTGCGCGATCGGCACCGACAGATCGGTGAGGTAGTCGTGATCCGACGAGACGACGACCTCGATGCCCGACACGGCCTCGGTCTTCACGCGGTCCTGCGGCGACACCTGGCTGTCCCACGAGCCCTTGCCCGACATGCCGTCGGGGCTGCCGCTGTGGATGTGCATGTCGGCCGCGAAGTAGCCGCGCGTGTCGACCGTGCGCGAGATCGGCAGATCGATCGAGACCTCGCCCTGACCGGGACTCAGATCCACCTCGGCCGTCGTCAGCTCGTACTCGATGCCGCGCGCGGCGATGATCTGATAGCGGCCGAACGGGATGCTCTGCCGGCGCGTCTGCGTTCCCGCGTCGCCCTTGCAGCCGTTGCCGGGCACCTCCCAGTCGGTGCCGATGGGGATGCGCGCCTCGCCGTTCCACACGGCAATGCCGTTCCACGTCGCGAGCGCGCCGCCCGAGCCGAGCTCACGCAGCGACGTCGCCATTCCCATGCATTGCGGCTGGTCGACGTAGTTGCCGAAGTGAAGTTGGACGTTGGTCGCGGCGTCGGTCAGGAAGAGCTTCGCGGGGATGGCATCGCCCGACACTGCGTCGTGGACGCGCACGTGCAAGATCGTGCTGCCGGGGACGGCCGGGACGTCCGGCGGCGCGTCGACGGCGTCGTCGGACGAAGCGGCGTCCGCGTCGACGCCGCCGTCGCCGTCGCCGGGACGAGACGTGATCGACGACGAGATCTTTTCGGGCGGCTCATCACAACCCGTCGCGACGCCGACGACGATCGCGATCATCGAGATGATCGCGCCGACGGGAAGCAGCGAGGTGGCGCGAGACCGCGCCGACCGAGAACGTTGCAACACGGGGCTTATATAGCATCGGTCGGTGGTTCTCCGGCGTATGCTTCGCCACATCGAGGGCATGCGGCACCAAAGACGCGGAATCCAACGAACGCGAGGCACCCCGTGCAGTGCGTAATTCTCGCGGGCGGCCTCGCGACGCGGATGCGCCCGATCACGGAAACTGTGCCCAAAGCCCTGATTTCCGTGGCAGGACGTCCGTTCATCGACCATCAGCTCGAATGGTTGGTGCGGCACAATGTCGCACGCGTCCTGCTGTCGGTTGGCTACCGCGGCGAGATGTTGCGCGCGCACGTTGGCGACGGCGCGCGCTACGGCCTCTCCGTGTCGTACGTCGACGAGGGCGTCAATCTGCGCGGGACGGCGGGCGCGCTGCGGCTCGCGCTCGAGCACGGCGCGCTCGAGGACGCCTTCCTCGTGACCTACGGCGACTCGTTCTTGCCGATCGATTTCGGCGATGTCTGGACGCGCTTCCGACGCGCGGGGCTGCCGGCGCTCATGACGGTGTTTCGCAACGAAGGCCGCTGGGACACGAGCAACGTTATCTTCGAGCCCGATCGCGCGTCGCCGTCCGGAGATGGCAGCGGGCGCGTGGCGCTCTACGACAAGCGGCGCGAGACGCGCCCCGCCGAGGACTTCGCGTACATCGACTACGGCCTGTCGGCGCTCGAGCGACGCCTCGTCGAGACGGAGGTGCCAAGGACGGGCAAGGCTGACCTCGCCGAGCTCTTTCACGCGTTGTCAGTGCGCGGCCAGCTCGCGGGCCTCGAGGTGCGCGAGCGTTTTCACGAGATCGGGTCGCCCGAGGGACTCGCGGAGATGGAGACGTGGATCGCCGCGCGTCACTGATCGTCCTCGACCGCGACGGCGTGCTCAACCGCACCGTGCCGAACGCGGCCGAGCCGCGCCCCGACAGCCCCATGCGCGTGAGCGAGGTCGAGATTTTTCCGTGGGTGCCGGGCGTGCTGCGCGATCTGACGGCGGCGGGCTTCGGCCTCGTCGTCGCGAGCAACCAGCCGGCCGCGGCCAAGGGCAAGACGACGCGCGCCGATCTGGAGGCGGCGCACGCTGTGATTGTGCGCGACGCGCAGGCCGCGGGCGGCGTCATCTTGTCTTCACACATCTGCTTTCACCGCGCCGAGGACGGCTGCGCCTGCCGGAAGCCCGCCACGGGGCTGCTCGTCGAGGCGTTCGCGCGCCACGCGGGCTTTCGCCCCGAGGCGTCGTGGATGGTCGGTGATCGCGCGACCGACGTGCTCGCAGGCGCGGCCTTCGGCCTGTCGACCGCGTACCTGGGCGCGCCCGGATCGCAGGAGGCGCGCGACGATCTCGCGGCGCTCGCGGCGCGTGCGGTCAGTCCTTCCTTTTGCGGAACCGATTTGCGAGACTTCGCCGTCCATCTCCTAGCCTGAGGTGCTTCGCCATGGTTTCTCTCGATAAAATCAAGATCTTCGCCGACGGCGCCAGCGTGCCGTCGATCCTCGCGGCCACGAAGAACCCGCGCATCGCGGGCTTCACGACGAACCCGACGCTCATGCGCAAGGACGGCGTGTCCGACTATCGCGCGTTCGCGAAGGAGGTCCTCGCGCACGTCAAGACGCAGCCGATCTCGTTCGAGGTCTTCGCCGACGAGTTCTCCGAGATGCGGCGCCAAGCGCTCGAGATCAAGACATGGGGTGACAACGTCTACGTCAAGATCCCGATCACGAACACGCGGCGCGAGTCGGCCGTGCCCCTCGTCAAGGAGCTGGCCGCGAGCGGCGTGAAGCTGAACGTCACGGCGATCTGCACGCTCGAGCAGGTGCGGGACACTTCAAAAGCAGTGGCAGGCGGCGCGCCTTCCGTCATTTCGGTCTTCGCGGGCCGCATCGCCGACACGGGCCGGGATCCCGTGCCGCTCATGCGCGAGGCCTTGTCGATCTGCCGCGCCGCGGACAAGAAGATCGAGCTGCTGTGGGCCAGCCCGCGCGAGCTGCTCAACATCATCCAGGCGGCCGAGGTCGGCTGCGACATCATTACGGTGACGCCTGATCTGTTGAAGAAGCTCGACCTCGTGGGTAAGGACCTGGGCGACTACAGCCTCGAGACCGTGCAGATGTTCTTCCGCGACGCCTCGGCCGCGGGGTACGTGCTGTGAGCGCCTTCGTCAAAGCGTTTTTGGACGAGACCCAGCGCGCCGTCGCCGCGCTCGACGCCGCCGCGATCGAGGCCGTCGCCGTGGGCCTGGGCGCCGCGCGTGACGCAGGTGGTCGCCTCTTCATATTGGGCGTCGGCGGCTCGGCGGGGCACGCGAGCCACGCCGTCAACGACTTCCGCAAGATCTGCGGCTTCGAGGCGTACACGCCGACCGACAACGTCTCGGAGCTCACGGCGCGCGTGAACGACGAGGGTTGGGACACGAGCTTCTCCGAGTGGCTCAAGGTGTCGCGCCTCTCTGCGCGCGACGCCGTGCTCGTCTTCTCCGTGGGCGGCGGCAACCGCGAGAAGAACGTCTCGATGAACCTCGTGCTCGCGCTCGAGCTCGCGAAGAAGGTGGGCGCCAAGATCTTCGGCGTCGTCGGCAAGGACGGCGGCGCGACGAAGGCGACGGCCGACGCGTGCGTGCTCATCCCCGTCGTTCACCCCGAGCGCGTCACGCCGCACACCGAGGGCCTCGCGGCCGTCGTGTGGCACCTGCTCGTGTCGCACCCGGCGCTCAAGCAGTCGGCCACCAAATGGGAATCGACGAAGTAGTGCGCGCGACGGCGGGTCAGCGGTTCTTCATCGTCGGCGGCGCGGGCTTCATCGGCAGCCATTTCACGGACCACTTGTTGGGCGAGGGCGGCGCCGCGGCCGTCACGCTGTACGACAACTTCTCGTCGGGGCGCGAGTGGCACTACGCGCAGCACGCGGGCGACGCGCGCCTGCGCGTCGTGCGCGGCAACGTCGAGGACACCGAGGCGCTCGTGCGCGGCCTAGGAGAGGCCGGGAGCGACGTCGTCATTCACCTGGCCTCGAACCCCGACATCGCGCGCGCGGCGCGCGAGCCCACGATCGACTTCTTCCAGGGCACGGCGCTCACGGCGAGCGTCGTCGAGGCCATGCGCCGCACGAGCGCGCGCCGCATCCTCTACGCGTCGGGCAGCGGCGTTTACGGCGATCTCGGGCTGCGCGAGGGCACCGAGGATCTGGGGCCCATGCTGCCCGTGTCGACCTACGGCGCGAGCAAGCTCGCGGGCGAGGGGCTCATCGGCAGCTACGCGTACATGTTCGGCCTCTCGGGCTGCGCCTTTCGCTTCGGCAACGTCGTGGGGCCGCGGCAGACGCACGGCGTGGGCTTCGACTTCGCGCGGCGGTTGCTGGACGCCCAAGCGCGCGGCGACGGCAAGATCGTCCTCAAGATCCTGGGCGACGGCAAACAGTCGAAGTCGTACGTCCATGTGAGCGACATCGTGCGCTCCGTGCTGACGGCGCACGAGAAGACGACGAAGGACTTCGAGCCGTACAACGTCGCGACGGGCGACTACATCACGGTGACCGAGATCGCCGAGCTGGCCGTCGAGTGCGTGGGCCTGCCGAGCGGCAGCGTGACGTTCGAGTACACGGGCGGCGATCGCGGCTGGAAGGGCGACGTGCCCGTCGTGCGCCTCGACACGGCGCGCATCCGCTCGCTCGGCTGGCGGAACGCCATGGGCTCGCGCGAGGCGCTGCGCCAGTCGATGTTGGCGATGATCCCGGACATGAAAGCGGGGCGGATGTGAGCGCCGTGGCCCTCGTCCCAACGCCGGCCGCCGCCGACCCCGACGTGCAGCTGCTGCTGCCCGCGAATGACGCGGCCGAGCCCGAGTTCTCGATCGTGATCCCCGCGCTCAACGAGCAGCTCACGATCACCGACTTCATCGCCTGGTGTCACGAGGGCATGAAGAAGGCCGGCGTCGTGGGCGAGATCCTCATCGTCGACAGCGGCAGCGATCGCACGACCGAGCTCGCGCTCGCGGGCGGCGCGCGCGTCCTCAAGACGCCCAAGCGGGGCCTGGGGCGCGCCTACCAGGACGCGCTGCCGTACATCCGCGGCAAGTACGTGCTGCTCGGCGACTGCGACTGCACCTACGACTTCCGCGAGCTCGCGCCGTTCGTCGAGAAGTTCCGCGGCGGCGCCGAGTTCATCATGGGCTCGCGCTTCCGCGGCTACATCGAGCCCGGCGCGATGCCGCCGCTGCACCGGTACCTCGGCACGCCCGTGACGACGTGGATCCTGAACGTCATCTTCGCGAGCCATTTTTCGGACATTCACTGCGGCATGCGCGGCATCACGCGCGAGGCCTTCCTGCGCATGGACCTGCGCTCGCAGTCCTGGGAGTACGCGTCCGAGATGGTGCTGAAGTCCGTGCACATGAAGCTGCGCACCGACGAGGTGCCCATCCGCTTCCTCAAGGATCGGGACGGGCGCCTCAGCCACCACAAGCGCTCGGGCTGGTTCTCGCCGTGGCAGGCCGCCTGGATCAATCTGCGCGCCATGTTCGTCTACGGCGCGAACTTCTTCCTGTTCAAGCCGGGCCTCCTGCTGCTCGTGCTCGGGCTGCTGCTCACGATCCCGCTGTCGTTCGGCCCCGTGACGGCGGGCCCCATCACGTTCTCGCTGCACTGGATGTTGCTGGGCGTGTCGCTGTCGATCCTCGGCCTGCAGTGCGTGTACATGGGCATCTTGTCGCAGGTGTTCTTCGACTACTCGGGGCGGCGCACGGAGGGCTGGTTTCGGCGGTTCCCCTACAACCGCAGCGTCGCGCTCAGCGCGGGGCTGTTTGGCACCGGCCTCGTGCTCTCGGGGCTGCTCGCGTTCACGTACGCGCGCAACGGCTTCCATCTGCTCGAGCACTTCTCGGTCAATCACCTCGGCGTCGCGGGCCTGCTGCTCATGGTGGCGGGCTTCATGACGTTCACGTTCACGCTCATGCTGCACTCGACGGCGGTCGCCGTGCGCCGTAGATGACGACGGAGGCGACCATGAGCACGCTGCGCGCGCAATCGTTCGGGGAGGGATGGAAGGCGACGCCCGTCGATCGCCTCGGTGTGTGGCTCTCGGCGCGGCAGATTCGCCGCCACGCCGGCGGGCTCGCGGGCAAGCGCGTCGCCGACCTCGGCTGCGGCTTTCACGCGACCTTCGCGCGCACGATCCTCGACGAGGCGGCGCGCGTCGTGCTCTGCGACGTGTCGCTCGCCGACGAACTGAAGGAGCACCCGAACGTCACGGCGCACGAAGGTGATCTGCTGAGCGCCGTGCGCGGGCTGCCGACCGGTGATCTCGACGTCGCGCTCATCGTGTCGGTGCTCGAGCACGTGTGGGAGCCGCTCGAGGTCATGCGCGAGATCCGGCGGCTGCTGCGGCCCGGCGGCGTGTGCCTCGTCAACGTGCCGTCGTGGCGCGGCAAGCGCTTCCTCGAGCTGTCAGCCTTTCGCTTGGGCCTGTCGCCGCCCGACGAGATGAACGACCACAAGATGTACTACGACGTGCGCGATCTCTGGCCGCTGCTCGTCAAGGCCGGGTTCCGGCCGCAGGACGTCGACTGCTTCTCGCACAAGCTGGGGCTCAACACGTTCGCCGTTTGCCGCGTGCCCGCGTGACGTCACGCGGTGGCGACAATCGCGGCGTGCTTCGGCGCGCCGCCGACTGGATCGACATTCAGTGGTCGCTGCTCGAGCGCTCGCTCAAGGCCGTCGCGCCGCGCGCGCGCGGTCGGCTGCTCGACGTCGGCTGCGGCGACAAGCCCTACGAGGCGTGGTTCCGCGACCACGTCGACGCGTACATCGGCATCGAGCACGCCGAGACCTTCGCGGCGACGGCGGCGGGGCACCGCTCGCGCGCCGACGTCGTCTACGGCGGCGGCCGGTTGCCGTTCCGCGACGGCGCCTTCGACACCGTGCTCAGCGTGCAGGTGCTGGAGCACACGCCGCGCCCGGCGCCGCTCGTCGCCGAGATGGCGCGCGTGCTCGCGCCCGACGGCCTGCTCATCCTCACGGCGCCGTTTCAGTTCCGCCTGCACGAGCAGCCGCACGATTACTTCCGCTACAGCCCGCATGGTCTGCGCCAGCTCTGCGACGACGCGGGCCTCGAGATCGTCGAGACGCTGCAGCAAGGTAGCCTGTGGTCGGTCGTCGGTCACAAGCTGTCGACGTATCTCGCCTTTCGCGTCGCGCGCGTGGGCGGTCTCGTGCAGCAGATGGGCAAGCTCGGCCACGAGGCGCCGGCGGCCGCGCCGCCGCGCTGGTGGACGTTCCCGGTCGTCGGCCCGGCCATCGTCGGCTTTTCCGTCGCGTCGCGCGTGCTCGATCGCGCGCTGCCCGATCCCGAGGAGTCGCTGGGGTTTCTCGTCGTCGCGCGGCACAAGCGCCGCTAGAAGCGGCCGAGGTCGATGGGGCGGCCCCCGTCGTCGGTGCGGTGAACGCGGCTCGCCCAGCCGGCCTCGAGGTGCTCGCGCCCGGGACGCTTGCGGAACACGACCTTGTACGAGTAGATGCCGCCCGGGCGCCACAGCGACGTGGGCCAGGCCGGGTTGGGCGCGAGATCGAGATCGGTGGCATCGGCGGGCAGCGTCGAGAAGCGCGGGGGCGCGACGACGCGCGCGTGGACCGTGAACTTGTCGTCTTCCTTGAACGTGCCCGCGAGGAAGTAGAACGTGAAGGCGCGTTGGGCGCCCTGGCTGCGCGCGACGCCCAGCAGCTGCGTGCCGTTGTCGAAGGTCGCGCGCACGGGCAGGTCGAGGTGGGCCTGGAGCGCGGCGCGCCACTTCGCGGCGGCCGCGGCGTCGCCGCGCGCGGCGGCGACGTTGTGCGCGACGCGGATCTGCTCGGGTGTGCGCGGCTCTTCCGCGGGCGGTGTCGCGGACTGTCCCATCATCGAGCGCCACTCCCACGTCACGAACGGATCGGCGACGACCTTGCGCACGGGCTCGACGCGGCCGAGCGACAGCCCCTCGAGCAGCGACGGCTCGTGCTCGGCGAAGCTCCATCCCGTGATGGGCGCCGCTGGCTCCTTGGGATCGACGAGCCAGAACGACTCGAGGGCGTTGACGTGATAGCGCGCGGCGACGGCGCGCAGATCGGCCACGCTCGATTCGTGGGCGTCCAACATGAACGTGCGCACGCTCGGAGGCATCGCTGTCACCGATTGATTGCCGTAAGTGATCGCGGGTCGTGTCTCCCACTGCAGGGCCCAAGAGATCGGGACGCTCGAGTGCAGCGCGACGGCCGATGACGCCGGCACGCGCTTGCGAAACCAGATGAGCGCCTGCGCGACGTCGACGCGGAGATCCTGGTTGCCCTCGGCGAAGCGGCCGGCCGTCTCGCGCGCGAGTCGGACGACCGACAGCCCGTCCCTCAAGACAAAGAGCGTCGGCAGCCCCAGCAGCACGAGCCCCGCCCACGGCGCAGCCTGGCGCGCGAAGCGCTCGAGGCGCGTGCCGGGCCGCGCGCGGACCACGGCCCACGCCGCGAGCTCGCGCGCCGTCGCGGCGAGCGCGCCCACGGCGAGCGCGAAGTAGGCGGCGAAGGCGTGCGGCCAGAAGATGTGGATGTCGGCGCCCTGCTTGAAGACGACATATTGAACGATGGCGGCGAGCAGCAGCGGGACGGGCAAAAGCTCGAGCTCGTTGCGTCGCACGACGGCGCGCCCGACGATCACGGGCACGGCGAGCTTGCCGAGCAAGATCGCGAGGCCCGTGAACATGAGCTCGATGCGAAAGTGGCGCGCCGCGAGCACGGCCGCGAGCGGCGCCGCGTTCCCGGCCGAGCGCCCCGAGGCTGAGCTCAGCAGATCGGCGAGCTGGCCGCTCTCGCGCAGCGCGACGACCTCGATGCCGAAGGCGAGGACGGCCGCGCTCACCATGAGCGCCCAGTAGCGGCCGAAGTTGCGCGGCCGCACGGCGCCCAGCACCGTCTCGGGCAAGAGGAAGCCGCGCACGAACAACCATCCGAGGAACAGCGCGCCCCAGACGTAGCCCTGCCAATCGTGGCTCACGGCGAAAAAGAAGCCGGCGGCGCTCGCGAGGGCGTAGCGATCTTGCCAAGTGCGGACGAGGCGAAGGTAGCCCCACGACGCGACGACGCACCCGAACATCACGGGCTGCTCGAGATCGTGGTAGTTCGCGTAGCCGAGCGTGATGGGCAGCGCGACGAACGCGAGCGCCGCGAGGCCGCCCTCGATCGGCCCCCACAGCGCGCGGCCGATGCGCGCGAGGAAGAACGGCGTCAGCGTGACGTAGAGGAGGGGCGGCAGGCGCAGCACCCAGTTCGAAAAGCCGAGCACCTTACCGAGCAGCGCGACGGTCCAGAACACGCCGAGCGGGTGGTGCATGTAGTAGCTCGACGTCGAGGCGCCGCCCTCGAGGTAGCCGAGCACGGGCAGCGCCGTGCGCAGGCGCCACATGTTGTCGGCGCACACGCCGATGCCCGCGCTCGACGCGAAGTGCCCGCCGGCGAACGGCGCGTTGATCCCTGTCACGCCGTCGAAGAACGCGATGAGCAGCGCGACGACCGTCAGCGCCACGCCCACGCCCTCGGGGGCGAGCAGGGACCGCGCGCTAAAGGATCTTGGTGCCTTCATAGTCGAAGCTGAGCTTGACCTCCATCAAGCCAGCGCCGCGCAGCGCCTGCCGCAGGCGGCCCTTCTGCTCGGTGTAGAAGAGCAGGAAGCCGCCGCCCCCCGCGCCGATGAGCTTGCCGCCGATGGCGCCGTTCGCCATGGCCAGGTCGTACCAGCCGTCGATGTCGGCGTTGCTCATGAGCTTCGAGCGCTGCTTCTTGTGCTGCCAGTGCTCGTGCATGATGCGGCCGAGCTCGGTGAGGTTGCCCGACTCGATGGCCTCGAGGCTGCGGTGGCCGAGCTCCTTGACGTGGTGGAGGTTCCGCACCATCGCGTCGTCCTGCTGCTTCGTGCGGTCGTCCTGCTCCTTGAGCACCTGCGACGCCGCCCGATAAAAGCCCGTCGACACCATGATGAGGTTGTCCTCGAGCAGGTCGAGGGTGTCGGCGCTCGCGCGCACGGGCCGCGCCACGACGTTCCCGTCGCGCTGGAACTCGAACACGGTGACGCCGCCGTAGGCCGCGATGTACTGGTCCTGCTTGCCGACCGGCTCCTTGAGCAGATCGATCTCGATGTGGCACGCGAGCTCCGCGAGCTCGCGCGGGTGGATCATGTCGCGCTTGAAGTTGTGCAGTACCTTGAGCAGGCACGTCCCGAAGCTGCCCGACGACCCGAGCCCCGTGCCCGCCGGGATGTCGGCCATGCTCGTGATCTCGATGTTGGGCCCCGTGATCTCCGTGAGGCGCAGCGCCTCGCGGATGATGGGGTGGCGGATCTCGGCGATGGTCTTGACGCGCTCGATCTGCGAGTAGCGCAGCAGCAGCTCGGGCAGCGGCGTCTCGTGCATCGAGACGTAGACGTACTTCGTGATGGCGGCCGCGATGAGGAAGCCGCCGTGGTCACGGTAATACGACGGCAAGTCCGTGCCGCCGCCGCCGAGGGAGATTCGCAGGGGGCTACGCCCGATGATCACGCGGGGCATGCTGCCCGATCGGGCAGGCCGCGGCAAGAACCGTCGGCGGCGTTCGAGTGTGAGGGCCGCTAGATGCGGCCCATCAATCATCGGAGGATGGGCCGCTAGATGCGGCCCATCCAGTGCGGCGTGTGGCAGACCTGCAGCACGTGATCGCCGGGGCCGCCCGTGTACGTGCAGATGTCGACCTGCCAGTAGTGCCACACGCTCACGATGAGCCAGAAGGCGAGGGCGAGCGGCCGCCGCCGCAAGAGGCTCGCCATGGAGAGGAAGAGCGGCAGCGCGAGCAGGAGATAGCGGTTCATGCCCTGGAACCAGATCTCGACCTGACCGGCGGCGGCGATGCCGACCGTCGTCCAGTACAGCGTGTACCAGAAGGCGCGCTCGGGCGCGGGGAAGGGGCGCAGCGCCTCGCGGTGCCCGAGCAGGAACCACAGCACGCCCGCGACGAACCACACGCCCTCGTGCAGCGGTTGCTCCATGGCGTGCACGAGCCACTCGGGCCGCGGCGACAGCAGGCTCGTGAGCGACGGGTGGTGGTGGAACATCTTCGAGTGGACGTGGATGTACGCGAGCGCATCGCCGAAGCGCGCGAAGTGGTAGGTCATGATCGCGGCCTCGCCCCAGCCGCACAGCGCGACCGCGGCGCCGCGCGTGATCCATTCGCGCCGCGACGTGGGGCGTTCGATCCAGGTTTGGACGATGATGCCGAGGGCGCAGGCGGCGCCCGTGGCGACGCCCGTGATGCGCATCGAGCTCGCCGCGCCCGCGAGCGCGCCCGCGAAGATCCACCAGCGGCGTTGCAGCGCGACGAAGGCGCCGAAGGTGAGCGCGAGCGTGAGCGGCTCGGTCTGCACGCTCACGAGCGAGAAGCCCGTCGTGAAGGCGTTGAGCAGCAGCATTGACAGCCACGTCTCGGCGACGCCGATGCGCTTCGTGAGCGCGGGGCCCGTCCACAAGAACAGGAACACGAACGACGACACGAGCGAGATGCCGAACAGCGCGAAGTCGATGGGGATGACGCCGCCCAGGCTGACGACGCGCCCGACGAGCCCGTACGTCGGATAGAATGCCAGGTCGCAGTTCACGGCGTTCGCAGGCGCGCCCGCGCCGCGCGGCGGGCAGTACTGGTACCCGCGCAGGCCGAGCTGGATGTAGTGCCCCGCGTCCCAGCGGCTCACGACGAGGCGGTTCCACGTGCGCGGCGCGCCCTCGGTGTCGGGGTTGACGAACTTCGGCGGGTGGCCCGGCGCCGCGTTGAAGGGCGCGTCGAAGCGCGAGGCGCCCGAGTAGATGACGGCCGTCAGGTGAACGGCGAGGAACAGCACGGCGGCGGCGGCGCGCACAGGCCGGCGTTGCGCGAAGGCCTCGAGGTGCGGCAGGAAACGCCGCCAAGAGCCCCAGAAGGACGCCAAGAGCTCGTCGCGCCTCGTTGCCACGTCAGCCGCCCCGCCTTGGCGCCTGATCGTGCGGCAGCAAGAAGCGCCCCGGATCGGTCTGGCTCGCCCAGAACAGCGTGCCCAGCGTCTCGACGCTGCGCCGGATCTCGGCGAGCGACATCTTCGAGTGGCCCGCCGTGCGCGCGGGCAGCTTGATGGGCACTTCGGCGATGCCGAAGCCATTGCGCGCGAGGACGAGGAGACTCTCGAAGAAGAACGAGTACCCCGTCGAGCGGACGAGGCCGAAGATCGCGGGCGGGATGCTCGCCAGATCGTAGGCGCGGAACGCGCCCGTCGCGTCCTGCGAGATGCCGAGCAGGCTCTTCGTGAGCAGGTGGCCCCCAGCCGTGAGTGCCTTGCGGACGATCGTCCACCCCGGCAGGCTATTCGAGTCGATGTAGCGCGAGCCCACGACGACGTCGGCCGTCTCGACGCGTTCGAGGAACCGCGGGATGAGCTCAGGCGCGTGCGTGAAGTCGCAGTCGAGCGTCACGAGGCGCGTGTATCCCTCGGCGTACGCGAGCCCGATGCCGTCCTGGTGCGCGCTGCCGATGCCGGACTTCGCGGCGCGGTGCAGGACGCGCAGCCGCGGGTGCGACGCCGCGAGCTCGTCGAGCACCCCTCCCGTGCCGTCGGGAGAGCCGTCGTCGATGAACAGCAGATCGGCGTCGAGGTTCAGCGCGCCGATCTGTGCCGCCATCGGGGTCACGTTTTCCCGCTCGTTGTAGGTCGGGATGACTATCAGCGTCTTCATGGGCGCGAGGCCGCCGAGCGGCGCTCGCGTTGTACCACGCGTTCCATCTCTACTTGGGCGTCATTTGGAAGACCGAGCATCTTTTGGGCGTTCGTTCCTCTTGTCGAAGCCTGTGTTGTCATCTCGTTCGACCTCGACGCAGTCGGAGCGTACGCGCGGACGTCGCCGGGGGTGCGTCCTGGCTGGCGTCGAAGATGTGCGACCAGTCGAGCGTTAGCTGGCTTCGTACGAGGTTCACGAGGCTGTCGCACTCTTTCGGCACGAGCCCATGGTGGTCTCGAAAGTATCGCCGCACTCCAGTCAACATCTGCTCGCTCGCGCGCCAGAGCCAACGCGCCACGGTCACACGGTGAACGTCACGCATCGTCGCGATCTTCTCTACGCTCACGCCCTCGAGGAGGTACAGCCTCAAGATGGTCCGGTCGCGTGGTTCGAGGGCTCGGATCTCGGTCTGCAGCGCACGCTCGAACTCGACGCGATAGGTCCTCTTGAGCAACGTTGCTGCGGGGTCCGGTCCCGGCGAGACGGCTCCTTCCACATTCGGGACGGCGTTCGGCTGCTCAGGCCTCGCGCCCCTGGAGCGCCGCAGGTCTATCGCTGCTCGAAGGGCGACGAGCTGAACCCACTGCGCGAGGGGGGTCGCACCGGTGTAGGCAGAGATCTTAGGATTGGGGCCGACGAACAATCGCTCGCGCGTCACTTGTAACGCCTCATCGACATCATCCGTCGAGGCTCCTCGATGCCTGAGTCGGTTGGCAGCCCTCGTGAGGTACTCGCACTCGATCGCTCCGATGGCGGCGGCGTTGCCTCGGGCGGCGGCACATGCGAGGTAGAAGTCGGCAGGTCGCTCGTCGAGGATCTCGAGCGCGGCTACGGCACGCGCATGCGTGAAGAACCAGTCGAGCGTGACTTCGATCTGCGGCCACGCGGCCCGCGCGAGTGCGTACTGCGCCGCGAGGTCCGCACGAGATCGAGGCACACCCTTCACGAATGAAGGATTGGCACATCCAACAGGCGAGGCCAAGCCCGGGGAGTGTCGGCGTGCTGTAGATCGTTCGCGATGCCTGAGGTAGCATGCCCCGCGTCGGACTAGCCCCCAATGACTCCTGCGTCCGGATGTCTCGCCGACGACGATCTATTTGCCTACGCGAACGGTGGGCTCGATCGGACCCGACGGGACTACGTAGAATATCACCTGGCGGCCTGCTCGCGCTGTCTCGAACTCATCGGCGTTGCCGCTGGCGGAAGCGACGTGGCGATACGGCCG
>DATAZS010000146.1:0-6936 GCA_036271915.1 Polyangia bacterium | reverse complement strand
CCAATCACCGCAAGTGAGTGAGATCAGAGCTAGAGTTCGTGCGTGACCGACGACGCGAACCAAGATCCCGTGGCCCTCGTCCTCGAGCCGCGCGAGCGCGATCTGGGGGACGGCTTCTTCGTGCGCCGCGTGCTGCCCGCGGGCCCGCGCCGCGCCGTGGGGCCGTTCATCTTCTTCGATCACTTCGGACCGACGGCGATCCCCGCGGGGCGCGGCATGGACGTCCGGCCGCATCCGCACATCAACCTCGCGACCGTGACGTACCTCTTCGAGGGCGAGATCGACCACCGAGACAGCCTGGGCTCGGTGCAGACGATTCGAGCGGGCGACATCAACTGGATGACGGCGGGGCGGGGCATCGTGCACTCGGAGCGCACCCCCGCGGCGGCGCGCGCGCGCGGCGCGACCGTGCACGGATTGCAGCTGTGGCTCGGCCTGCCGCGTGCGCACGAGGAGACGGCGCCCGCGTTCCATCACTATGAAGGCACGACGTTGCCCGTCGTGCGTCCCGAGGGCGCCACGGTGCGCGTGCTCGCGGGCGAGGCCTTCGGCGCGCGCTCGCCCGTGGTGACGTTGTCACCGCTCGTGTACCTCGACGTCGCGCTCGCGCCAGGCGCGACGCTCGAGCTTCCAGCGGCGCTCGGCGATCGCGGCGTCTACGTCATCGGCGGAACTGTCGCGTGCGGCGGGCGCTCGTTCGCGCCGGGCCGCATGCTCGTCCTCTCGGCGCGCGCTTCAGCGCACATCTCGACGGGGGACGGCGCGCGCTTCGTCGTCGTCGGTGGCGAGCCGTTCCCCGAGCCGCGCCACCTGTGGTGGAACTTCGTCTCCAGCTCTGCGGAGCGCCTCGAGGAGGCCAAGCGCGACTGGCGCGACCGCCGGGGCGAGCCCGGCGGGCCGTTCCCGCTCGTCCCCGGCGACGAGGACGAGTTCATCCCGCTGCCGGAGTGACGGGCGGCCTTCGCGCGTCAGCCCTCGAACGTCTTGGCGTCGGCGACGAACGACTTCATGCCTTCGTCCGTGAGCGGGTGGTCCGCGACCGTCGCGAGCACGGCGGCCGGCACCGTGAGGATGTCGGCGCCCGCGACGAGGCAGTCCTGCAACTGTGACGGATTGCGGATGCTCGCCGCGAGGATCTCCGTCGTGATGCGGTAGCTCGCGAAGACCGTCGCGATCTCGAAGATGAGCCGCGGCCCCGCCTCTTCGATCGAGCCGCCGCTCGCGACGTAGGCCGTGTTGGCCATGACCTTCGGATCGTCGACGCGGTAGAGCGAGTTGCCCGCGGGGCGATCGGCCGCGTCGTGCTTCTTCGCATAATCCGCGAGGCGCCCGAGGAATGGGCTCACGTACGCCGCCCCCGCGTTCGCGGCCCACAGCGCCTGCGTCGTGTTGAAGATCAGCGTCGTGTTGACGCGGATGCCGCGCTGCCACAGCTTGCGGATAACCTCGAGCCCCGTGAACGGGTTGGCATTCGGGTCGACGGCGCGATAGCCGCCGACCGGCACCTTGATGACTGAGTTGTCACCGAGCGCCGCGAGCTCCGTCGCCTGCTCCAGCATCCCGGCCGCGTCGAGCTTCGTGAGCTCGAGCGACACGGGGTAGGGCCGAAACAGCGCGCAGAGATCCTTCATGATCTCTTTCGCGTGGGTCCACGACTTCGCGCCGGCCTTTTTCAGCAGCGTCGGATTCGTCGTGAGGCCGTTAATGATGCCGGCGCGCAGGAGCGGCTCGACCTCGGAGCGCGTCGCCGAGTCGCCGAAGATGCGGGGTGCGCGCGACGCAGGGTGCTTGAGCGCTGACGCGTCGCCGTCCGGGTTGATGACCGGCATGAGGCTGCGCCGGTCGAAGAGAGCGGGATGACCAACGGGTGGAGTGAACATCAGCTCTTTTTACCAGGCTTCGCGCGCGGCTCAACGCCCAGCGTCCAGTTCGGCGGATCGCTCGCGGGAAAAGACTCCTCTCCCGCCTCGTCGATGGGGTCGAGGTGATCGCCGGGCACCTTCTCGGCCGCGGCCCGAGGCTCACTTTCGACGGGTCGCAGACGACGGGTCGCGCGCCTGCTTCGGTCCTGCTTTTCCTTTGGGTTCGTCTTCGGTGTTCTCGGATCGACGTGTTCGCTCATGATTCCTCCGTTCCGTGCAACCGAGATGCCGCGTTTCGACATCGGCGGTGGCCCTACTTAGATGGGAATCGTCACGACGAAGTGACACCGCGTCCCGACAATGTTTCCCGGAAGTATCATTTTTCGCACGCGTCCGGGGCGCCTGGACGTTACTATGGCGGCCCTCCGAGCCAATCTGCCGACCCGACACAAGGAGCCTCCCGTGCGTAAGACTCTCTTACTGATCGCAGCGCTCACGTCCGCCGCTTCCATTGGGTGCGTCTCCGAGGAGGACTCGTCGTCGCAGATCGAGTCTACGGAGAGCGCGCTGTGCACGCCCACGAAGCTGGCATTGGCGACGGCGGTGTCGTCGGCGGCGCCGATTCAGGCGGCGAAGAACGCGATCGACGGGAACACGGGCACTCGGTGGGAGAGCGCGTACTCGGATCCGGAGTGGATCTACGTGGATCTCGGGGCTGTGAAGACGGTCACGGAGGTGCGCATCGACTGGCAGCACGCGGCGGCGAAGAACTACCGCATCGACGTGTCGAACGACGCCGTCAACTGGAGCGCGGCCGTGGTCTCGAAGACGGGCGGCATCGCCGTCGATCACCGCATCGACGACCTGACGGGCTTCTCGGTGAGCGCCCGCTACGTGCGCATGTACGGCACCGCGCGCGCGACTCAATACGGATATTCGATCTGGGAGCTCACCGTGTACGACGGCAGCTCTTGCGGCGGCACGGGCGCCGGCGGCAGCGGAGGCGCTGGCGGCAGCGCGGGCGCAGGCACGGCGGGCGCAGGCACGGCGGGCGCAGGCGGCAGGGCGGGCGCCGGTGGCAGCGGCGGCGCGGGCGCCGGCGGCAGCGCAGGCTCCAGCTGCGTGAGCGGCGCTTTGACGTTGGCGACGGCCGTTGCGTCGGCGTCGCCGAAGCAGGCGGCGAAGAACGCGATCGACGGGAACACGGGCACGCGGTGGGAGAGCGCGTACTCGGATCCGCAGTGGATCTACGTGGATCTCGGGGCCGTGAAGACGGTCACGGAGGTGCGCATCGACTGGCAGCACGCGGCGGCGAAGGATTACCGCATCGACGTGTCGAACGACGCCGTCAACTGGAGCGCGGCCGTGGTCTCGAAGACGGGCGGCATCGCCGTCGATCACCGCATCGATGACCTGACGGGCTTCTCGGTGAGCGCCCGCTACGTGCGCATGTACGGCACCGCGCGCGCGACGGTCTACGGTTACTCGATCTGGGAGATGACGGTGTCGGGCTACGATCCGGCGTCGTGCGCGACGAACCTGCTGACGGCGGGCTGGGACCACTCGAACGTCGTGTCGAACTTCACTCCCGTCGCGGGCTATACGTTCGGCGCCGGCAAGAACGCCATCTCGTTCGACTACACCGGCAAGACCTTCGCGACGTCGGACGAGCCAGTGCGCCTCGAGTTCACGCAGTCTGTGACGATCCCGAAGGCCGGCAGCATGTGGCGGCTGACGCTCACGATCTCGGGCATCAACGATCAGACGAACCTGCCGCCGCAGTTCCTCGCGGCCGTGAGCGGCGTCTTCGCGAGCACGTACGCGCCGACGGTGGCGACGGTCGCGGGCTCGACGCAGCTCGTGCGTGTGGGCTCACTCACCTCGGGCGCGCAGCTCACGGCTGACGTCAGCGCCTCGCTCACGGCGGGCCAGGTCGTCGACGTCGAGATCGACGACGTGCCGACGTTCACCGAGTCCTCTGACGGGAAGACGGGGACGGGGCTGCAGAAGTTCAACATGACCGACGTCTCGCTCGTGCGCCTCAACTAGGGACGGATGATCTGTCGCCCGGACGTCGCGCGAGACGTTCCGGGCTTGACGGTTCAAGGTCACGAACTAGAGTCGGCGGCATGATGCGCCGAGGTCTCTGGTTGGCCGTGCTGTTGTGTGGATGCGCGGCGCGACCGACGCCCGAGGCGTCGTCGCCTCCGCGGGTCAAAGACTCGATCCCCGAGCGCGCGGCGGCGCTGCGCGGGGCCGACGGGCGGCTCAAGCTCGACGACGAGGATCAGCGCTTCGGCATCGAGGCCGCGAAGGCGCGCAAGGACCAGCAGCGCGAGCAGCGCGATCCGTCGCCGACGACCGCCGTGATCCACATGCCGCCGCCCAACGACAGCGGCGTGTTCGTGCCGCACGATGCCAGCGCGGGGAATCAGAAGTAATAACGTTGGTATAGAACGATGGTTGCGTCTATTCGCATGGACGCATATATTGTCGAAGTGCAGGCTGCCGAGCCATCGACGCGCGCCGATCTGTTTCGCCTCCTGGGCGACGAGGACAGGCTGCGTTTGCTCGCGCTCTGCGCGGCGGAGGAGCTCACCGTGGGCGAGCTCGCGACGCTCATGCGCGAAAGCCAGCCGCAGGTGACGCGGAAGAGCCAGCCGCTGCGCGAGGCGGGGCTGCTCGCGGCGCGCAAGGACGGCACGCGCACGCTGCTGCGCGCGGAGCCTGAGATCGAGTCCGATCCCGTCGTGCGCGCGGCGCTCGAGGCGGGGCGCGCGCTCTGCGACAAAGACGGCAGCCTCGCGGACGTGCCGGCGCTCGTCGCGCAGCGCGAGGAGACCTCGCGGCGCCTGTTCGCGCACGCCGAAGCCGGCGGCGTGCCCGTGATCCAACCCTCGGAGGGCGGCGCGCAGCTCCTCCCGCTTTTGCCCATGCTCGCGCCGCTGCTGCCGGGGCGCGCGCTCGCCGTCGACGTCGGCGCGGGCGAGGGCGCGCTCTTGCCGCTGCTGTCGCCGCTCTACGATCGCGTCGTCGCCGTCGATCGAAGCCCGGCGCGCCTCGCGCGCTGCGCGGAGCGCGTGAGCGCGCTCGGCCTGCCCAACGTGCGCCTGCGAGAGGGCGCCGTCGAGGACGCGGGCATCTTCGAGGAGATCGCGCGGGCGGGTGGGGCCGATCTCGTCGTCGTGTCGCGCGTGCTTCACCACGTCGCGCGGCCGCAGGAGGTGCTCGCGGCCGCGGCGCGCCTCGCGCGTCCGGGCGGACACCTGCTCGTCGTCGATCACGTCCCGCACGACGACGAGCGCCTGCGCGAGCGCGGCCACGTCTGGCTCGGCTTCGAGCCGGCCAAGGTGCGCGCGTGGCTCGAGGCCGCGGGCCTCGAGGCCGTGCACACCTCGGCGCTGCGCTCGGGTGAGGCGCCGCCTCTACAACTCGTCGTCGGGCGCGCGCCCGAACGCCCGATCAACTGATTCGTCGATTCGAACCCATTGGACCGCAGTGAAACCTCAGAAGGAGACTGATATGGAAACCCGCACTGAATTCCCCGCATACAAGGTCAAGGACCTCTCGCTCGCAGAGCTCGGCCGCAAGAAGATTCGCATGTCCGAGAAGGAGATGCCCGGCCTCATGTCGCTCCGCGAGGAGTACGGCGCGAAGCAGCCGCTCAAGGGCGCGCGCATCGCCGGCTGTCTGCACATGACGATCGAGACGGCGATCCTCATCGAGACGCTCGTCGCGCTCGGCGCCGAGGTCACGTGGACGTCGTGCAACATCTACTCGACGCAGGACGAGGCGGCGGCCGCCATCGCGAAGGCGGGCGTGCCCGTGTTCGCGTGGAAGGGCGAGACGCTGACCGAGTACTGGGAGAACGTCCAGGCGCAGGTCTTCGCGTTCAAGGGCGGCAAGGGCCCGAACCTCCTGCTCGACGACGGCGGCGATCTGACGCTGCTCGTGCACAAGGGCGTCGAGTTCGAGAAGGCCGGCAAGGTTCCGGATCCGTCGACGACGAACGTCGAGGAGATGAAGGTCATCCTCTCGCTGCTCGGCAAGAGCCTCAAGGCCGACGGCCAGCGCTACACGAAGCTCGCCCCTGAGATCAAGGGCGTCTCCGAGGAGACGACGACGGGCGTTCACCGGCTCTACGAGATGGCGAAGAACGGCTCGCTGCTCCTGCCGGCCATCAACGTCAACGACTCGGTGACGAAGTCGAAGTTCGACAACCTCTACGGCTGCCGCGAGTCGCTGTTCGACGGCATCAAGCGCGCGACCGACGTCATGGTCGCGGGCAAGGTCGTCGTCGTCGCGGGCTACGGCGACGTCGGCAAGGGCTGCGCGCACGCGGGCAGAGGCCTGGGCGCGCGCGTGCTCATCACCGAGATCGACCCGATCTGCGCGCTGCAGGCGGCGATGGAAGGCTACGAGGTCGTCACGATGGAGGACGCCGCGCCGCTGGGCGACATCTTCGTCACGGCGACGGGCAACATGGACATCATCCGCGGCGAGCACATGCGCGTGATGAAGGACGAGGCCATCCTCTGCAACATCGGCCACTTCGACAGCGAGATCCAGGTGAGCTGGCTCGAGACGAACCCCGAGGTCCGCGAGGAGAACATCAAGCCGCAGGTCGACCAGTTCATCCTGCCGGGCGGCAAGCGCATCACGCTGCTCGCGCGCGGTCGGCTCGTCAACCTCGGCTGCGCGACGGGGCACCCGAGCTTCGTCATGTCGAACTCGTTCACGAACCAGACCATCGCGCAGATGGCGCTGTGGGAGAACGCGACCAAGGGCAAGGACGAGACGACCGGCATGACGTTCGACGCCGGCAAGGTCTACGTCCTGCCGAAGAAGCTGGACGAGAAGGTGGCCCGCCTGCACCTGAAGAAGGTCGGCGTGAAGCTGACCACCCTGACGAAGACCCAGGCCGACTACCTGGGCATCTCCGTCGAGGGCCCGTTCAAGCCTGATCACTACCGATATTGAGACGCAGGGGGACTTCGTCCCCCTACGGTACCCCCCTGAAGATCCGGACCGCGGTAGTGGTCCGGATCTTCTTGTCGTTTTGGGTCTCCGGCGG
>DATAZS010000145.1:0-6590 GCA_036271915.1 Polyangia bacterium | reverse complement strand
CGCTCGACGCCGAGGCGGCGCTGCTGCTCGAGCGCCCGACCTTCGAGATCGTGGGCGAGTCGGCCGAGTTCACGCCGTCGCCCGTGGGCGGTCTCATGGCGCTCGGCGTCGCGGTGCCATTTTGAGGGCCTGCGCGCTCGTGCTCGCGCTCGCGCTCGCGGCCGGCTGCCGCGGCGGCACCCACATCCTCGGCTACGAGTGCGTCGACACGGGCACCGAGCTGGATCTTCAGGCCGCGATAGACACGCGCGACACCGTGCTCCTGTGCAAGGGGGCGGTTATCACGCTGTCGGGACCCGTGTCGCTCAAGCAGGGGCTCACGCTCGAGACCGTCGACGAGCCCACCTCGGCCGCCGACATGGCGACGATCCTGCTGGGCCCGAACTTCCCCGTGGGCGTCAACGTCGCCGTCTCGAGCGGCGGCAAGGACATCCAGATCCGCGCCGTGCGCTTCGACGGCAACCGGCGCACGCTGGGCGCGCGCGACGCGCAGATCCCGGTCGAGCTCGGGCGCGGCACGGGCTACGTCGTCGACGGCTGCAGGTTCACTGACTCGCCCGGTTGGACGCACCTGCACCTGCTCGAGCCGTGCGACGGCTCGACGGTCACGAACAACGTCGTCGAGAGCGCGGACCGTCCCCATGACGACGACGGACACGAGACCGACGGCCTGTCGATCTCGTGCTCGAACACGTTGATCGCGGGGAACAGCATCAACGACATCTCGGCCGTGGGCATCGTCTACTTCGGTGGGCCGGGCTCGACGATCAGAGACAACGTCATCACGGAGACGACGACGAGCGCGTTCTCGGGCATCAACATCGGCGACGCCATCGTGCCCGACAACACGGGCGTCACGATCTCGGGCAATCAGATCGTCGCCCTCGAGCCGCGGTACTTTCACACGGGGCTCGCCGCGGGGCTGCGCGTCCTCGGCAAGACGACGACCGTGAGCGTCGTCGGGGTGCACGACAACATGATCAAGGGAATGGCGCGCTATGGGCTCGCCGTCGACGGCTGCCTCGATTGCACGATCGACGGCAACGACGTGAGCGGGTGGCGCCCGTTGCCGCCGCTCGCGAGCTGCCCCGCGTCCGCGGCGTACATCGCGGCGAAGACGGCGGGCGAGGCCACCGGGACCCTGCAACCAGGCTTCGTCGATGCGTCGATCGACAACTGCGAGGGCGACGCCGAGGCGCTGGGCGATGTCTTCCGCGTCTACGCGGGCGACGTCGTCTATCCCGACTACCTGGCCTTCGAGGTGCAGCTCTATAGCGAGCGCCTCGTGCAGAAGATGGACGCCGCCGGCCTGCTGCGCACGGAGTGGGACGGCCTCGAGACGCGCGCGAAGGCGATGTGTCCCGCGACGGCGGCGGCGGCCGACGTCCAGTCGGTGTGGCGCCGCATCGCCGCCGCTCAATACGAAATGATGCTCGCGCCCGCCGCCGCAGACGCGCAGGTGCGCGCCGACCTCACCGCCGCGCCCGCGGGCACTCCCTGCTCACCGCCGATCTGACGAGGTTAGGTCAAGTTTGAGAGCGGGCCCGTGCAGCAGGTCGGGTCGCCGAAGGTCGTGCCGGGGATGCCGAAGGCGTTCTGGATCGACAGCAACATGTTGTTGTGCGGGACGCTCGGGTACTGCAGGAAGCGGCCCATGCGGAACTGACCGCCCCCGCCGCCCGCGAGCATCCACGGGATGTTCTGGTAGGTGTGCGTGTTGCCCTTGCCGAGCTCGTTGCCCCACAGCAGCAGCGAGTTGTCGAGCATCGTGCTGCCGTCGGAGTCGGTCACGGCCGCGAGCTTGTCGAGCATCGTCGTGATCTGCTGGGCCGTCCAGATGTTGATCTGGGTCAGGGCCTCCTGCGCCGCCATGTCGGTGTCGTCGGCGTGCGACGTCGCGTGGTGCTCCTCGTTGACGCCGATCCACGGGTACCACTGCCAGCTGTCGGCGTTGGCGAACATGAACGTCGCGACGTTCGTCATGCCGCACGTGAGGGCCAGCGTCATGAGGTTGATCTGCAGCGACGCCATCATCGGGAAGCTGTCCATATCCTCGGGATCGGTGCGCGCCGGCAGCGTGGGCGCCGTGCAGGTCGCCGCGCCCGTCGCGAGCTGGGTCTCGATGTCTTGGATGCCCGTGAGGTGCGCGTCGAGGCGCGCGCGGTCGGCGCCCGTGAAGCGGCTCTCGAGGCGCGTGATGTCGTCCTTGAGGAAGTCGAGCACGCTCTTGCGGTCGGCGATCGTCTTCTGCAGCTGGGCCTGCGACATGCCGGCGTTCGCGAAGATGCGGCTGAAGATCTGCCACGGATCGTCGACGGCGGCGTTGGGCATGCTGGCGCCGCGGTACGAGATGTACTTGAGCGGCTCTTGACCCTGCATGCGCACGCCGAACTCGAGCGACGGGAACTGCGTCTTCTGCGTGTTGGCGATGACCTGGTCGAGCGAGATGCGATCGGCGTAGCCCGCGGGGCCTTCCGAGCCCGTGAACGGACCGGGCAGCAGCGAGCCACCCGTGAGCATGGCGCCCGGGCCCTTCATGTGCGGGCCGCCCGGCTTGTTGGCGCCGATCGTCGACGTCATGTCGACGCCGTGGAGCACGAGCATCTGGCTCTTGTAGGCGGCGAGCGGCGCGAGGATGCGGCACTCGGGCCCGAGCGTGAGCGGCGAATCGGCGGCCGTCGTGTTGGGGAAGAACGCGCTGCCGATCGTGCCGTTGGCCGAGAACACGCCGATGAAGCGCTTCGCGGGCTTGGCGGCGGCGCCGAAGGACGTCGCCGGCTTCCAGATGGGCGCCGTGAGCGCCACGGTCATGGCGCCGAGACCGCCGAGGAGACGACGGCGCGTGAACTTGGTGCGGCTGTCGGTGTCGCTCATTAGTTGCTCCCTTGCGCGAGCGGACGGCGGTACATGAACGCGGGCGTCTGGACGATGGCGGCCGGCAGCGTGCGCAGGTCGGCGCCCGACGCGTGGAACGTGGTCTTCATTTGCTGCAGCGAGCACGTGTCGGCGACCTGCTCGGCGCGGCCCATGGCGTAGCGGAACCACTGCGTGCCCACGCAGGACTCGGCGGTCGCGCTGTTCGCGATGAGGGCGCCCAGCTGCGCGACGCCCGTGAACGTGCCGTCGACGTCGGTGCCCGCCAGCATGCCGCTCGCGTCGACGGGCTTGCCGTTGTCGACCGTGCGGTAGGCGCCGATGCCGTCGTAGTTTTCGAAGCCGAGCCCGATGGGATCCATGAGCGCGTGGCAGGCGGCGCACGACGCCGCGACCTCGTGCTCGGTGAGGCGCTCACGCGTCGAGACGCCGGGCGTGATGACGGGCGCGGGAGGGATGTTCGCGGGCGGCGACGGCAGCTCTTGGCAGAAGAACTGCTCGCGCACGAATTTCCCGCGGTAGATCGGCGAGCTCTGATCGGCCTTCGCTTGCGTCGCGAGGAACGCCGGCAGCGTGAGCAGGCCGGCCGCGTTCGGGTTCTGTGACGACTGGAAGCTGCCGTCGCTCGGCAACGCGCTCGCCGACGCGCCCGAGAGCGCGGCCGTCGCGTTGTTCGTGAAGACCGTCTTCGACGTCAGCAGCGCCTTGAGTGTGCCGCCCTGGTTCGCGAGCAGATCGGTGAAGAAGCTCTGCGCCTGCGTGACCATCGCCGTCTGCAGCGCGGGCGTCCACTGCGGATACGTCGCCGAGTCCTTCGCGACGCCCGCGAGCTGCGGCAGCGCGATCCACGAGCCGAGGAACTGCGGCACCATCGTCGCGCCGCGCGGGTCTTGCAGCATGCGCTGCAGCTGCGCGCTCACGTCGGCGGACGTCTCGAGCTTGCCGGCGGCGGCCGCCGTGTTGAGCGTCACGTCGGGCGTCGTGTTCCACAGGCCGTACGACAAGCGTGACGCCAGCTCGTAGTCCGACAGCTTGACGGCGGTGGGGCCGACCGCCGTCGCCGTGCCGAGCTCGACGCGATAGAGGAAGCGCGACGATTGCAGCATCGCCTCGAGCAGCAGCTGGATGCCGTGCGTGTAGCCGCCGTTCGCGGCCCCCGCGTCGTAGAGCGCGAGGTGACGATCCATGTCGGCCGCCGCGATGGGCGCGCGGTAGATGCGCGTCGCGAAGCCCTGCAGGAACTGCGAGGCGCACGTGCGCGCCGCCGCCGTCGTCGCGCCCGCGGCGCACGGCGCGACCTGGGCCATCGTCGACGTGTTGGCGACCACGGCCGCCGAGACGGCCTCGGCCGCGCGTTCGTAGTTCGTGAGGTCGGCGCCGTCGACGTCGGCCTGCGCGAGGCCGAACTGCGACGCGGCCGACGTGGCCGGGTACACCGACGTCAGATCGATCTTCCCGAAGAGATCATTGATCGTGTTGAGGTACTGGCCCTGCGTCAGGCGTGTGAGCGGCGCGTCGCCCGGATCGGGCGCGGCCGCGTTACACGTCGTCGCCGCGCCCGCGGCGCCCGTCGACGTCATGGTCGAGCCGGCGCTGCCGGACGTCGCACCCGTGGCGCCCGTGCTGCCGGCCGAGCCGGTCACGCTCGCGCCGCCGGTGTTCTGGCCTCCAGGCGAGCTCACGACGCCGGTGCAACCGGCCACGGCCAATCCAATCATGCAGCCTGCCCAGGGGCTACGCGTCAGGGCTCTGCGGGGAGCAGACATCAGCACCTCCGTCCTGTCACATAGACGATGCGGCCTGAGGCGGCAGGCAAGCCATTCCATCAATCTGGCGGCTGTGGGCAGTGGCCTGCGCGTTTCAATTATTTCAATGTGTTACGTGGCGACGGCCTCCCGTGTCGAGAACCGGGAGCTGTGTTAATAGATGATGATGCTCTTTCCAGACGTCGTTCAGTCGGTGGGGCGCACGCCGCTCATCGAGCTGCGCCGGCTCGACACGGCGGGCGCGCACGTGTTCGTGAAGATGGAGTCGCGCAACCCGTGCGGCAGCGTCAAGGACCGCGTGGGCGCGGCGCTCATCGAGGACGCAGAGCGGCGCGGCGCGCTCAAGCCGGGCGCCATGCTCGTCGAGCCCACGAGCGGCAACACGGGCATCGCGCTCGCGTTCGTCGCGGCGGCGAAAGGCTACCGCCTCACGCTCACGATGCCCGAGCACATCTCGCAAGAGCGCGTCGCGTTCCTGCGCATGCTGGGCGCCACGATCGTGTTCACGCCGGGCTCGCTCATGAAGGAGGCCGTGAAGAAGGCAGAGGAGCTCGTGGCGGCGACGCCGGGCGCGGTCATGCTGCAGCAGTTCCGCAACCCCGCGAACCCGGAGGTTCACCGGCGGACGACGGCCGAGGAGATCTGGACCGACATGGGCGGCGAGGTCGACGTCTTCGTCGCGGGCGTCGGCACGGGCGGCACGATCACGGGGGTCGGCGAGGTGTTGAAGGCGCGGCGGCCGACGTGCAAGGTCGTCGCCGTCGAGCCCGCGAGCGCCGCCGTGCTGTCGGGCCGCGCCGCGGGCGCGCATCACCTGCCGGGGTTGGGCGCGGGCTTCGTCCCCGAGATCTTGAACCGCGCCGTCATCGACGAGGTCGTCGCCGTCACCGAGGAGCAGGCCGTGCGCACGCAGCTCCAGCTGTCGGCGCGCGAAGGGCTCGCGGCTGGCATGTCGAGCGGCGCCGCGCTGCACGCCGCGCTCACGATCGCGCATCGCGCCGGCATGGCGGGCAAGCGCATCGTCGTCATCCTCCCCGACGGCGGCGAGCGCTACGCGAACAACGCCGTCTTCATGGAGATCTCGCGCCGCATAGGATCCGTCTGATGGCGACGACCGGGATCGACACGCCGAAGCGCAGCATCGCGAAGTCGATCTCGTGGCGCATCTTCGCGGGCATCATCACGGCGTGCGTCGCCTACGCCATGACGGGCAAGGGTGACTTCGCGGCGAAGATCGGCCTCGTCGACACGACGGTGAAGCTGGTCATCTACTTCGCGCACGAGCGCGTCTGGAACATGATCGGCTACGGACGCGTCAAGGCGCCCGACTACGAAGTCTGAGCGCGCCGGCGCGTGGCAGACTTGCGGCGTGCATCCCGCGCTTCGCCGGACCGATCACCGACCCTGGCCGCTGCCGCGCGGGCCGTGGCGCATGCGGCAGAGTTGGCTCGATCTATTGTTCGCGCATTGGCCCGTGCCCGCGGCGCGCCTGCGTTCGCTCGTGCCGTCGTCGGTCACGATTCAAGAGCATGACGGCACGTCGTGGGTGGGCGTCGTGCCGTTTCGTATGGAGGGCGTCACGCCGCGGCCGCTGCCGTCCGTCCCGGGCGTGTCGGCGTTCGCCGAGCTCAACCTGCGCCTCTACGTCGAGGTGGCAGGGAAGCCGGGCGTCTGGTTCGTGAGCCTCGACGCCGCGAGCCGCTTCGCCGTGTGGGCCGCGCGACGATTTTTTCACCTGCCCTATTTTCACGCCGCCATGGAGGCGCGTAGCGACGGCGCGCGCGTCCACTATCGCAGCGAGCGGCGCGCGGCGGGGCCGCGCGTCGCGTTTCGCGGCTCCTACGGAGCGACGGCCGAGGTCGCCGCGTCGCGACCCGGGACGCTCGAGCACTTCCTCACCGAGCGGTACTGCCTCTATACGCAGGATCGCGTGGGAGCGATCCTGCGCGC
>DATAZS010000144.1:0-8296 GCA_036271915.1 Polyangia bacterium | reverse complement strand
TCGAGAGGCGTGCGCCAGCAATGGCGTTCCACGAAGCGATCGCGGCGCGCGCGCCACTCTGCTGGTCAACGGTCGCGCCGTCGGCGAGCACCAACCCAACCGGCTGACACGGATCGAAGCGGATCGCCGCAGCTCCGTCGGACGCTGCGTCGGACGCGGCTCCGCCACATCCTGCTGCAACCGGAAGGACGAACGAGATGACGACGCAGACGAGGCTCAAACGTCGGGCCACGCGATCTTTCAATTGTAGACGTAGGCGAACGCGAAACCAAACGGACAAGAACGAACAGTGAGGTCGTCATGAAGCTGCGAACATTTGCAATGCTGGTGGCCGGGGTGAGTCTCGGCGGTGGCGTCGTAGGTCAAGCGCGTGCGAGGGCGCAGTCGTCCGATCCGACGCAGCCGCCGCCCGCCGCGGCGGAGCCCGTCACCCAGCCGCCCGTCACCATTCCCGACGTCGATCAGCCCGTGTCGCCCGCGACGCCGTTGCCTCCGGGCCAGATGCCTCCCATGGCGTCCCCCGATGCGCTGCCGCCGCCCGCGCCGCTCGTTCAGCCCGTTCAACAGGTTCAGCAGGCCCAGATCGACGGTCAGCCCGCGGGATATCCGATGTGGCGCGCGCGGATGAGCGCCGCGATGCTGCTCGGCGCCGGCTACGAGGACTTCACGTACTCCAACGTCAAGGCGATGACGGGTGGCGGAACGTCGTGGGACGCGCGCCTCGTGGGCGGGACGCGCCAAATCATCGGCGCCGAGGTGGCGTACGTGGGCGCCGCGCGCAGCATCCAGACGCTCGGCCTCGCGACGAACAGCGACCTCGTCTCGAACGGCGTCGAGGGCGCGCTGCGCCTCAACCTGCCGCTCGTTCAGGGAGCGACGCTCATCGAGCCGTTCGGATTCATCGGCGTGGGATGGCAGCACTACACGCTGACGCACGCGAGCACGAACACGTCCGATCTCACGGGCAGCGACGATGTCCTCGCGATGCCGTACGGCGGAGGCATCGAGGCCTCCTACCGCAAGGTCATGCTGGACGCGCGCTTCACGTACCGCCAGACCTACAACAACGACCTGCTGCGCACCGAGGGCGGTCGTCTCAACACGTGGGGCGTCGGCGGCAACGTCGGCGTGGAGTTCTGATCATGGCGCGCGTCGGGTTCATCGTCGACGACATGTTCGAGGACGCCGAATTTCGCGTCCCTTTCGAGCGCCTCGAGCAGGCCGGACACGAGGTCGTCGTCATCGGGCGCGAAGCCGGGAAGCGCCTCGAGGGTGAGCACAAGAAAGAGCACGTCACGACGGCGCGCGCCATCCGTGACGTCACGGCCGACGAGCTCGACGCGTTGGTCATCCCCGGCGGCTATTCACCCGACCGTCTGCGGCTCGATCCGCGGATGGCCGAGCTGACGCGCCAAATCTTCGAGGCCGGCAAGCCCGTGGCCGCCGTCTGTCACGCGGGCTCCATGTTGATCGAGGCCGACATCGTCGAAGATCGTACCGTAACGTCGTGGCCCTCGATCAAAGTCGACCTGCTGAACGCGGGCGCGCATTGGGTCGACGAGCCCGTCGTCGAGGACGGCACGCTCATCACGTCACGAAGACCCGACGATCTGACGGTCTTCAGCGACGCGATCCTTCGCCAGCTCGAGGGTCACGTCCCCGAGCGCGTCACGCCGTTCGTCCCGCCCGAGAGGGAGCTCGACGAAGACGACCTCCCCGAAGCGCCCATCCACTGAAATCTTGGAGAGACGCCATGATGCGCTTTTCTCGCGTTCATTTTTCTCTCTTGGCGCTCGGCGCTTTCACGCTGGGCGCTTGTCGCGAGACAGCGTTGCTGCCGATCTCTTCCGAGGAGGGTCCTCACCCCGCGCTGCCCGCGCCCGTCAAGTCGGTGATCCCGACGACCAACGTCGCGACGGCGAGGGGGTGGGCGTCGGGCGCGAAGCCGACGTCGCCCGCGGGCGCGAAGGTGACGGCGTTCGCGGCGGGGCTGGAGCATCCGCGTTGGATCTATGTGCTCCCGAATGGCGACCTGCTCGTCGCCGAGACGAACGCGCCGCCGAAGCCCGAGGATCACAAGGGCGCCAAGGGCTGGCTCATGAAGCAGTTCATGAAGAAGGCGGGCTCCGCCGGGCCGTCGGCGAACCGACTCACGCTGTTGCGCGATTCGGACCACGACGGCAAGGCCGACGTCCGCACGGTCTTCGCGTCCGGCTTGAGCTCGCCGCTCGGCATGGCGCTCGTGGGACCGAATCTCTATGTGGCCGACACGGACGCCGTCGTCCGCATCCCATACGTCGACGGGGACACCGTCGCGCGCGGTCCCGGCGCCAAGCTCGTCGATCTGCCGGCGGGCCCCATCAATCATCACTGGACGAAGAACATCATCGCGAGCCCCGACGGCACGAAGCTCTACGCGGCGATCGGCTCGAACAGCAACGCCGGCGAAAACGGCGCCGACGCCGAGGTCGAGCGCGCCGCGATTTGGGAGATCGACATCAAGACGGGCGCGCACCGCGTATTCGCGTCCGGCCTGCGAAATCCGTGCGGCCTCGCGTGGGAGCCGCAGACGGGGACGCTGTGGACGTCGGTGAACGAACGCGACGAGCTGGGCAGCGACCTGCCGCCCGATTATCTGACGTCCGTGCACGACGGCGACTTCTACGGCTTCCCCTACAGCTACTTCGGGCATCACGTGGACGCGCGCGCGAAGCCGCCCCGCCCCGATCTCGTCGCGAAGGCGCTCACGCCTGACTATGCGCTCGGCCCGCACACGGCGTCGCTCGGCCTGGCGTTCGCCGACAAGGGGACGCCCGTCGGGTACGCGCGCGGCATGTACGTTGGGCAGCACGGCTCGTGGAACCGTCGCCCGCTGTCCGGATACAAGGTCATCTTTGTCCCGTTCGCGGACGGAAAACCGAAGGGCGCGCCCGTCGACGTCCTCACAGGCTTCCTGAGCTCCGCGGGCGAGGCATACGGCCGTCCCGTGGGCGTCGCCGTCGACAAGGGCGGCGATCTGTTCGTCGCCGACGACGTCGGTAACACCGTATGGCGGGTCGCCGCGGCTCCCGTGAGCGCCGCGCGTTGACCCGCCTGGCCTTGCGCGAGACCGCGCCCGGAACTATTCATACCGACACATGAAGATGACGATGAAGGGCGCGCTTTTGTTGGTCGCAATGGGCGCGGGATGTCACGCCACGGCGAGCGCGCCGCCGCCAGCGACGGCGGCGACGGCCGCGAACGACGACGAATCGGCAGCGCTCATGGAGCACCACCGCTATCACCTCGGCGGAGTCGCGCGCTTCATCGCGATGAGCATCGACACGATCGGTGTCTCGCCCGAGCAGCGCAGCGCCATCGAGAAGATCCAGGCCGATCTGCGCGTCGAGACGCAGCCCGTCCACGAGGCGCAGCGCGATCTGCTCGTCACGCTCGCCGACGGCCTCGGGGATACCGGATTCGACGCGGCGAAGATCGACGCCGCCGTGAGCCGCGTGTCTCTCGCCGCGACCGGCGTCCACGACGCGGCCGCAAAGACGTTCAATGAGCTGCATGGCGTGCTCACGCCCGCGCAACGGACCGCGCTCGTCGACAAGGTCGAGGCGCACTGGACCGTGTGGCGCGACGAGAACGACGGAGACGCGGCGTCCCTCGTGAGGCCCGAACGTGGTCACCTCGCGGCGCTCACGCACGAGCTCGGTCTCACGCCCGACCAGGTCGAGAAGATTCGTTCGCGCCTCGCCGACAGCAGGAAGACCGCCCCGCCGCTGGATCGACAGGAGGTCACGGCGCAGCTGCACGCGTTCGGCGCGGCCTTCTGCGCCGACGCCTTCGACGCACGAACCTTCGCGGCGAAGCTGCCGACCGACACCCGCCTCGCGGGCTGGGGCGCCGGCCACCTCGCGCGCGTCGTCGAGACGATGAGCCCGGTGCTGACGCCCGCGCAGCGCGCGACGCTCGCGCAAACGCTCCGCGGGCACGCGGGGCACGCCGTCAGCGAGGGCAACTCGTGAACGGCGCCGTGAGACCGTGGTCTCTTCGTCGCACGATCGGGCGCGCGGCCGGTGTCTTGGCGCTCGCGTTCGCGCTGCTCGAGACGGGCGCGTGCACCGTCGGCGTCGGCTACGACGGCTACGACACGGCGTATCCCTCCGATTCATACATCGCGACGACAGAGCCCGTGTACTACGACGGTCGCGCGACGTACTGGTACGGGGGCGCCTGGTACTACCGGGACGGCGGCGGCTGGAGGCACTACGATCACGAGCCCCCCGCGCTGTATCAGCGCCGCGTCCAGGTCGCGCCCGCGCGCCGCAATTACGAGCCGCAGCGCGCGGCCGGTGGATGGCGCGGCAGCCCCGCGCCGTCCCGCGGCGCGCCTTCGGGCAACTGGCGAGGCGGCGGCGGTCGGCGCTGAGCTCGTCCTTGGCCCCATGCCGTTAAAGACGAAGCGCTGGAACGATCCCGAAGATCCCGACGATGGATTTCGGCTGCTCGTGTGCCGCATCCGTCCGCGCGGCGTCGCGAAGGCCGACGAGCGATGGGATGAATGGTGGCCCGATCTGGGTCCGTCACGCCCGTTGCTCCATGCCTTTCGCGGCAAGGAACGAGCGACGCCGCTGCCTTGGAAAGAATACCGCGCGCTCGACACCCAGGAGATGAGGCAACCTCGCGCATTGCTGCGGCTGCGCGCGCTCGCGCAGCGTCTCGCGGCGGGCGACGCGATCACGCTGCTCTGCGCTTCGGCCTGCACCGATCCGGCGCGCTGTCACCGGACCGTGCTGGCCGGACTGCTGACGAAGCCCCGCGCGCGCTGAGAGCCTTCGTCCCTCTCTTCACGTTCCGTGCAGCAAGCTGAAGCGCCGTTCCCACTCGCGATGGCGGCGCATCGAGTCCTGGATGAACGGCGTCAGCGCCGCCACGCGAATGACGGCCTGGTTCACGAGCGAGCCCGGAAACCGACACGGCCGCGCGACGTCGAGGAACAGGACGACGCGCGTACCATCCGTGTCGTTCCACACGCGGTGCTCATACGTGTCGTCGAACACCATCCCTTCGCCCTCACGCCACTGCGCGCGCTGCCCGCCCACCTCGATGACGCATTGGTCGGCGGGCGCCGGGACGATGAGCCCCAGGTGGTAGCGCAAGAAGCCCTTCCACGGTCCGCGGTGCAGCGGCAGCTTCACGCGGGGGCCCAAGATCGAAAAGAAGGCCGTCATCATCCCGGGCACGGACTCAATGAGCGCTGTCGTCTGCGGGCAGCGTCGGCAATTGATCTCCGAACGACGACCGAAGCCGTAAAAGAAGAAGGTCTTCCAGCGATCGTTGCGGATCGTCGTCGCGTCACCGTTGATCTCGTGGAACGCCGGCAGATCGTCACGCAGCACCATGACCCGGTCGAGCTCACGTCGGATGTCGCGCCATCCGTCCTGCAGCGGCTTCGTCCACGGCAGCTCCTCGGCTCGTAGAAACGGCGTCGTCGGCACGCGCGACGTACGCGCGACGATGGCGGCGAGGGGATCCATGATCGAGATCGCCGTGTTGTACGCCTTCTTGCGTAGCGCGTCCTTCTTCTGTTCTGACAACATCATGCGCGCCAACCTGCACACGACGCGGGTCGACGACAAGCAGGGAGGATCCCCGATTTGTGGGGTTCCAGCCCCCTGTCAGGTCAGACCCCGAAGACTCACGCTCCCGTCATCATGGCGTCGAGCACCTTCTTCGAGTCCGAGACCCAACCGAAGATCCCGCCCTGCGCCTTGATCATGCGCAGGCCCACCTCGTGGAATTCGGGGAAGTACGATGCGCAGCAGTCACCGGGCACGATGCAGCGGAAGCCGCGATCGTTCGCCTCGCGCACGGTCGTGTGCACGCAGACCTCGGTCGTGACGCCGCAGACGATCAGGTTCTCGATGCCGCGGTTGTTGAGGATGCTGTGCAGATCCGTGGCGTAGAACGCGCCCTTCCCCGGCTTGTCGATGAGCGGCTCACCCGCGCGCGGATAAAGCGCGGGGATGAGGTCGTGCCCCTTCTCGCCGCGAATGAGGATGCGGCCCATGGGACCTGGCGCGCCGATGCGCACGCTGGGCGCGCCGCGCTCGACCTTCGCCTTGGGCGCGTCCGAGAGATCCGGCCGGTGGCCCTCTCGCGTGTGAATGATGAGCATTCCGCGGCGACGCGCGCCCTCGAGCAGCGCCGCGCAGGGCGCGACCGCCTTCGTCAACAGCGAGACGTCGTTGCCCAACGTCTCGCCGAACCCGCCCGGCTCGAGGAAGTCGCGCTGCATGTCGATCATGACGATCGCCGTGCGCGTGAGATCGATCGTGAGCGGCTCGGGCTCAGCCTGGACCGTGGTCATCGTGGTCATGCCCGACGCTATCACTCGAAAGCCAACGAGGCGTTTCTAGCGCGAGCGATGATCGTAACTTCGGCGCGGCTCGGCCGTCTCAGATGTGGACGGCCGGGCGGGCCGCGGACTCGCGAAGAGGCGCGGCCGGCGTCGCGGATCTCGCGGCGTCGCTGCGTCGGAACGCGAGCGCCGCCTCGTCGTAGACGGTCTCGAGGCGGTCGACGATGGGACGCGGCGTGTACGTCTCGAGCAGGCGCGCGCGCGCGCGCTGACCCATGCGGCGGCGCACGAGCGTCGGCAGCGCCATGAGGCGCGCGAGCCCCCGCGCGAGCGCGAACGGCGACCCCGTCGTCACGGCGAAGCCGCTCTCGCCGTCGCGCACGAGCCCGTCACGGTTGGCCTCGTTCGTGACGACGGCCGGCAGGCTCGCGAGCTGCGCCTCGAGCACGACGTTCGGCATCCCCTCGGCCCACGACGGCAGCACGAGCGCGTCGGCCGCGGCGTACAGGCCCCTCATGTCCTGGAGGGCGCCGACGTAACGCAGGTGCTTCGTGACGCCGAGCAGGCGGGCCAGCGGCTTCAGCAGCCACGCGGCGCCGCGATCGCGCACGCGCCCCGCGAGCACGACGACGGCGTCCGTCGGCAATGCGCGCACGAGCTTCATGAGGGCGAGCGCGCCCACGAGCCCGAGCTGATTCTTCACCCACGACAGCCGCCCCGGCAGCACCCACACGAAGGCGTCGTCCGGCAGATCGAGCGCCGCGCGCGCGAGCGACCGATCGCGCGCCGTCGCCGGGCTCGAAACGCCCTCATCGATGAGGTTCGGGATGACGACGATCTTGCGCGCGGGCACGCCCGCGAAGCGGCGCAGCGTCTGCTCGATGCCGACCGAGTTCACCGTGATGCGGAACGTGCGGCGGTAGAAGCGGAACGTGCCCAGCAGATCGACGGGCAGCATGGGCCGGCCGCGCACCGACGCGAGCCAAGACGGCTGGTGCGCCGTGTGCGCGAGCGCCTCGTGGACCTGCCGGTTCACGACGTCGCGGAAGGAGTGCACGACGTCGGGCCGAAAGTCGTCGATGCAGCCGGCGATCAGGTCGACGGCCTCGCCGCCGCGCGCGTCGAACGCGTAGCGCTTGTCGACCGACGCCGCCTCCTCGTAGTGCTGCTCGGGATCGAGCGTGCAGAACGCGATCTCGAACTTGTCGCGATCGACGGCGTTCAGCATGCGCACGATCTGGCGCTCCGTGCCGCCCTGCTGCAAATTCTTCGCGACGACGAGGACGCGCGCGCGCGGCGTCACCATCCGAGCAGCTCCGGCACCGTGACGAGGGCGACGCCGCGCTCGCGCGCGAGCCGCAGGATCCCCTCGAGCGCCTCGGTCATCGCGCCGCGCTCGTGGCCGCGCTTGCCGTCATGGAGCAGCAGGATCGAGCCCGGGCGCACCCAGCGCCGCGAGCGCTCGAGGATGATCTCCGCGCGCGGGCAGTCCGTGTCGAACACGCCCGCCGTCCACGCGATGAGCCTCAGCCCGCGATGGCGGAGGTGCCGGAACACGGCGAACGTCTTCTGGCCGTGCGGCGCGCGGAACAGCCGGCTGTCGGCGACGCCCGTCGCGAGCAGCGCCCGATGCCCATGATCGATCTCGTCGAGCGCCTCCGCGCGCGAGACTTCGTTGAGCTTGACGTGCGAGTAGGTGTGGCTGCCCACGGCGTGGCCGCGCGCCTCGATCTCGCGCACGAGCGCGGGATCGTGCTCGGCGTTCTGGCCGATCACGAAGAACGTCGCCTTGGCGTCGTAGGCCGCGAGGAGCCGCAGCACCTCGGACGTGTGCGCGCCGTTGGGGCCGTCGTCGAACGTGATCGCCATGCGGCCGCCGCGCGCGGGGCCGCGCCACGGCACGCGCATGAGCAGGTCGAACCCGGCGATATAGATGAAGGCGGCGCG
>DATAZS010000143.1:0-11866 GCA_036271915.1 Polyangia bacterium | reverse complement strand
GTCCTCGCTTCGCCCGAGTTCATCTACTCGGTCGGCCCGGCTTCGCTTTAAGACCCGAAGCCAGCGAATCAAAACGACCCGGCGAGCATTGCTCGTCGGGTTTTTTTGTGCCCGCGCTCCGTGACCTCTCACCCTATTTGGCGCTGAGGCGGCGGACGGAGTTGCGTACGACGAGCGCGGGCCGGAAGACCTGCTCGGCGGGCGCGAGGTGCGGCGTCTCGATGCGCCGCACGAGCCGACCGATCATCGCCTCGGCGATCTCCGGGATGGGCTGGCGGATCGACGTGATGCTCGGGCTGATGAGCGCGTCGAGGTAGAGGTCGTCGATGCCCACGATCGAGAGGTCGCGCGGCACGCGCAGGCCGCCGTCGTGCAGGCCCGCGATGACGCCGATCGCGATGATGTCGGACATGGCGACGAGCGCGGTGGGGCGTTTCTTCTTGGCGACGATCTCCATGCCGATGCGCCGCCCCACGGCGACGAGCTCCGCGTCGTCGTAGGGAGTGTCGGGCTGCGCCTCGACGACGCTGGCGAGCTTGCCGAGGCCGGCCTCCTGCATCGCCGACACGTAGCCGTCGCGGCGGTCGGTGCGCGAGACGGTCCGCAGCGGCGCCGTGACGTAGGCGATCTCGCGGTGCCCGTTGAGAATGAGGTGGCGCGTCGCCGCGTAACCCGCGTGGACGTTGTCGACCGAGACGTAGTCGATCGGCAGCGACGAGTCGGGCGCCGCGCGGCGATCGAACGACACCATCGTCAACCCGCGCTCGAGGAGCCGCACATAGTGATCCTGCGTCGTGAGCGACGAGGCCGTGATGACGCCGCGGATGCCGTGCGCGAAGAAGTCCTCGAGCAGGTCGCGCTCCTTCTTGGGATCGCGGTACGTGTTGCCGAAAAGCACGCGGTACCCGTGCTGGTGCGCGGCGCGCTCGATCTCGCTCGCGAGGACGCTGAAGAACGGGTTCGCGATCGACGGCACGAGCAAACCAAGTAGGGGCGCGCGCGATTTGCTGCTGCCGCCGTCGGGCTCCGCCTTGGAGCCGGACGCCGCCGGCTTGCCGTGTTCGGCGACCCGCTTCGGGGCTGTCCTGGTCGCGGTCTTCGTCGTTGTCGTCTTCGCTGTCTTCGTCGCCGTATTCGTCGCCGTATTGGTCGCCGTATTGGTCGCCTTGGCGGCCCGCTTGGGCGCGCGGTGGTATCCGAGCGTCATGATGGCTTTCTTGATGCGCTGAACGGCGTCGGGCCGCATGCGGCTCGTCTGACCGTCCAGCACGTTCAGGACCGTGCTCACGGACACTCCTGCCGTCCGCGCCACGTCCGAGATCTTGGACTCGGCCACGGGCTCACTGTAACGCATTTTGGGCGCGAACGTTCGCGGCGTAGCTTAGGCGTCGCGCGTGAGGGCCTCGGCGAGCTGCGGCAGCACGTCGCCCGCCCGCGCCGCGACGCGCACGTCGACGAGGTCGTCGGCGCGCGTGGGCCCGTCATTGAGCAGCGCGACGGGCAGGCCGAGCTCGTGGGCGCGACGCACGAAGCGAAAGCCCGAATAGACGGTGAGCGACGACCCGACGACGAGCAACGCCGCGCTCGCGTCCAAGAGCGACCACGCTTCGGTCATCGTGGCCTCGCCCACGCTGCCGCCGAAGAACACGACGTCGGGCTTGAGCACGCCGTCGCAGACCACGCACGCGACGAGGCGGAACTCGGCAACGGCGTCGTCGGGCAGATCGGCGTCTCCGTCGGGCGTCGGCGCGGCGACGCGCGTGAGCCAGCCGGGGTTCGCGGCGCACAGCCGCTCGTGGATCGCGGCGCGCGGCTCGAGGCGCGCGCACGAGAGGCAGCGCACGTCGGCCAGCGCGCCGTGCAGCTCGACGACGCGCTGGCTGCCCGCGGCGCGGTGCAGACGATCGACGTTCTGCGTGATGATCCCCGTGGACGCACCCGCGCGCTCGAGCGTCGCGAGAGCCTCGTGCGCCGCGTTCGGATGGGCGCCCGAGAAGCGTGCCCACCCGAGCGTGGCGCGCGCCCAATAGCGCCGGCGAACCTCCTCGCGTCGCAGGTAGGCGTCGTGCTGGATGGGATTGCGCGGCCCCGTTCGGCCTTGGCCGCGGTAGTCCGGAATGCCGGACTCCGTGCTGCAACCGGCGCCCGTGAGCGCGACGAACCTCCGGCCCCTCAAAAGGTCGACCAGATCGCCGAGGCCGCTTTCCATTTCCATTGCCCCTAGTTTGACCGTGGGCGACAACGTTGCAAACCACCCGCGGCAATGGTGGTAACGTCCGCTCCATGATCGACCACGTCGGCGTTCGCGTGACGGACTTCACCAAGGCGTTGGCTTTCTATCGCGAGGCGCTGGCCCCGATTGGGTACTCGGTCCTCATGGAGTTCCCCGACGCCGCCGGCCTCGGCGCCAAGGGCAAGCCCGATCTCTGGATCATGAAAACGGACCAGACGCCGCATCCGACGCACGTCGCGATCGTCGCGGCCGCGCGGGCTCACATCGACGCGTTTCACGCCGCGGGCTTGTCGGCCGGCGGCACCGACAATGGCCCCGCGGGCCTTCGGCCGTTTCATCCGCATTATTACGCGGCGTTCGTCCTCGATCCGGAGGGCAACAACATCGAGGTCGTCTGTCACGATGACCCCGCCGCGCCCAAGGCCAACTCGAAGGCGAAGCCGGCCAAGAAATCGGCCGCCAGGGTGAAGGCCAAAGCGAAGGCCAAGCCGGCCAAGAAGGCAGTCAAGAAGGCGTCCGCCAAGAAGCCGGTCGCCAAGGCCACCAAGGCCACCAAGAAGAAGCGCTAACTGGATCGCTCGCTCCTCGGCACGCTGATCGCCGGGCTGGCCTTCCTGCCCTGGATCGGCGAGGTCGCGTACCAGGTCCACCTGCAGGCGCGGTTCCTCGAGACGCTGCCCGCGTCGGTGCGCGACGCCCTGCCCCGTCACCCGCGACGCACGCGCCTCGCGTTCCTCGGATCGACGCGCTTTCAGGTCGCCGTGTGGCGATCCTTCCGAAACGACGCGCCCGACGACGCCGAACCGTTGCGCGCGCTCAAAGCGCGCGTGCGTTGGAGCTTGCGGCGCGAGCTCGCGTGGGCGCTCGCGGGCATCGGCGTGCTCGTCGTGTTGCTCCGCACGGGCTGGCGCCCGTGGTCGTGACTCGAGCCAGGACTCAAACCAGCAGTCACACCAGCAGTCACACCAGCAGTCACACCAGGTAGAGGCCGTAGATCAGGAAGCAGGTCCCGATACCGCCCAGCATCCCCGACACGCCCCACAGGATCTTCCGCTTCGTGATGAGGCAAACCGACGCGAGCGCGATCGAGATCTGCAGGCACGCGATCGCGAAACCGAGCGGCGGACCGTGGCGTCCCATCTCGTCGCGCTGCACCTCGAGGTGCTGGGCCTTCTCCTCGACGTCTTTCTCCTCGGCGCCGTAGCGCGCGACGTCGGCGTTGGCCTTCGCGGCCAGCTGCGCGTCGGCGCCGTGCGACTCGAGCTCTGCGACGCGCTGCTTGATGCTCTTCGCCTGGTACAGCGCCCACGAGTCCGACGCTTGCGCTTGATACAGCATGACCTTGCTGCCGAAGCCGCCCGCCTTGAGCGACCCGATCGCCGTCGCGACGGCGAGCACGACGACCATGAGCGACACGTAGCGCGTCCAGCTCTCGCGTTTGTCCTTCTCCTTCGCGGTGACGCGGTCTTCGTGGATCGATTTGATGAGCGCCTTGATGTCCTCGTCCGTCGTTTCCATCGGGGCGGCAAGATATCACCGGCCGGCCGGCGCACCGTGACAGCGATCGCGCGCGGCGTGCGGGTCATGGGGTTACCATCACGCGGCTTCGTTCCTAGGTTCACGCAAACGACCCACATCATTTGGAGGTCCCCACGTGAGACGTCTGTTGAGCTTCGGAGTTCTGAGCGCCCTGGTCGTCGGCACGCTCTCGGCGTGCGTCGTACGCGAGGAGCGCGTCGAGCGCCCCCGCAGCTGCGAGAGCGGTGTCTGGATCGAGGGTCACCGTGGCCCGGCCGGGCGGTGGCACCCCGGGCACTGGCGCTGCCCCGGCGTCGTCGAGCGCGTCGAGATCGAGTGACGCGCGCCGCTCCCGAACGGCGTTAATATCTCGCGCATGCGCGCGTCCGCGTCGGGATCACGTTCGTCGGCGCCCCTCTCGTGGGGATCGCTCCTCTGCTTCGTGGCGTTGTTGGGAGCGTGCGGCGGCGGAACCAGCGCACCGAAGTGCGTTCCGGGCAACTCGCGTTCGTGCGCGGCGGTCGGCTGTTCGCACGGCGCGGGCACGCAGATGTGTGAACAGACCGGGTCCTACACCGCGTGTCTGTGCGATCCCGTCTCGGGCACCGCGGGCTCGACGGGCACCGCGGGGCGCGTGACGGACGCTGGCAACGACGGCGCGCCCAACGGCGCCGCCGGAGCCGCGGGCGGCGACGCGAGCGCGCCGGACGCCGACGCGGCGACGGAAGCGCGCCCCGACGCGACGGGCGACGGCGTCGGACCGGTCTCGGACGCGAAGGTCGACGCCGCGTCTGACGGCGGAGCGAGCGACGGCGAGGACCGCGACGGTGGCGCGCCCGATGGCGCCTTTGCGATCGACGCCGCGAGCCCCGAGGTCGCGGCGTCCTCCGACGGCTCGGCCGTTGACAGCGCCGACGCGGCGGACGCGTGCGACGTCGACGCCTGCGCACCCGACGCAGCCAGCGACTGACTTCGGTCGACGACCCGCGATTGAGCCGTCGTCATCGACGACGTCGAGCGTCGAAAAAGAACGAGAACGGTCGTTCGGCCACACTAACAACGCGTGGGCCAACCCAATCGTTGAACGAAGCGCCGGATTCGCCTGTGCATGCGAACGCGGCCTGCTGCCTCACCCGATCGGCGCCCGCTGCTAGCGTATCCCAAGGAGGTTCCCCCATGCCCCGCATGCTCGCGTCCATGACCCTTCGCCTCGGACTCGCCGGCCTGTGCGCTGTGTCGATTTCGATTTCGACGATCGGGTGCTCGGGATCGAGCCCCGGCACGACGGGCACGGCCGGCGCTGGCGCCGGCTCCAACGGCAGCGCGGGGACGACCGCGGGCGACACGGGCGGCGGACAGGCGGGGACGACGTCCGGCGGCTCGGCTGGCGCGAACGGAACCGCGGGCGCCTCCGCTGGCTCGGCGGGCGCGAACGGAACCGCGGGCGCCTCGACGGGCTCCGCGGGCGCCGGCACCGATTCGGGCGACACGCCGCCGTCGCGGCTGCTGAACATCACGGCGACCGTCGGGATGCACTCGCACGCGAACTCGGCGGTCGACACGCGCGCCAAATCGATCGGCAAGTTGGCCGTTCTGCTGGGCGTGTCGAGCGGCGGTTACTCGAGCTGGTTGGGCAAGCGCGGCTACCACGAGGCGTGGACGTCGTTCGCCGAGTGCGACGCGCCGAACCTGGGCGCGGGGCGCGACGCCGTCGGCACGTGCCGTCTCGGCGAGTGGGCGACGATCGAGAAGAACATCACGGCGACGATCGTCGCCAACGCGGCCTCCTACCCGACCGAGGACTGGGGCTACTTCCTGAACACGGACGGCAAGACCGTGCGCTGGTCGGACGTCGCGTTCACGGGCGTCTCGCACGGCGCGACGACCGCCGAGCTCATCGGTCGCATCGGCGCACGCGTGTGGCGCGTCGTCTCGTGCGCGGGGCCTCGCGACGACACCTGCGGCAAGGGCATGGGCACGGCGCCGTTCGATCCGAACAACCCGCCCTACAACCCGGCGTGCCCGCCGGCCGACATCGCCTCGTGGCTCGACATGCCGAGCATGACCCCCATGGATCGCTTCTACGGGCTCGCGGGCACGACGGACGTCGAGTTCGGCGACATCATGTTCAACATGCAGTACACGAAGTACCCGGGCGTGCCCACGCAGTGGAACGTCCCGAACCCGGTGCTCACGGGCCAGCACCAGTTCTATTCGAGCGAAGGCGGTCACCTGGACTTCTTGAACGCGGCCAACACGCCCATGAACACCGACGCCGTCCTGAACCTGGCCTTCGCGATCCCCGTCGAGAACCAGAACCCGACGTTTTAACGACGGCCGCCGGCGGCTACTGAACGGTGCCGTCGAGCTTGCGCGCATAGAGCGCGAGCATGGCGTCGGCGTCGGGCGCCGTCGCGAGCAAGCACTGCATATCGCCGCTCGTCATTCCGTCGGCGCTCACGATCGTCTCGGTGCCGAATGACACGGACTTCGCGCAGCCTCCGCCCGTCGGGATCTTCGAGACGTCGCCCACGAGGTGAAGCTCGGTCAAGAACATCGCGACGTCGGCCGAGCCCGCGGGATAGTCCTTGTTCGTGACGAACTGAGCGTTGGTGCCGGCGATGGTTCGTTCCGCGCTCGCGTCGGCATATACGGACACGTTGACCTCGGGCGTATTCGTCGACGCGGTCTCGCGGATGTGCGCGACCTCGACGTGACCGCCGTCCGCGGCAATCGCGGCCAGGCTGCCCGCGTCACCCGACGCGCTCGCGCCCGCGCTGCCCGACGTACCGGCCGCGGTGCTGCCCGCGACGCCCGCGCCCGCCGCCCCGTCCGCGTCGCTGCCTGCGTCCGCGCGGCCCGCCGCACCTGAGAAGGCGGCCGTCGCCGATGCGCCGTCCGACGAGCAAGCGCCGCAAGCACCGATCAGGGCCAAGCTAACCAATAGATAACCAACCTTAACTTGCATGGATATCCCCTAAAAATAGCCGATTTTTCGTCGACTGCCCACCTTCGCGCACGATAATGACGGCTCGATGTCGGACAATTCTCTTCACGTCGACTCTCTTCGCGTCGCGGCACCGCGGACGGTCATGGCCGCCCGCTACGTCATGCCGTTTCGCGAGGGCGGCTCTTTGCCGGCGCTCGTCGAGGGTGACGACGGCAAGCTCTACGTCGTGAAGCTGCGCGGCGCGGGCCAGGGCACGCGCGCGCTCGTCGCCGAGCTCATCGCCGGCCTTTGCGCGCACGCGCTCGACTTGCCCGTCCCCGAGCTCGTGCTGGTCGAGCTTTCAGCCGTGCTCGGCCGCGCCGAGCCGGACGCCGAGGTGCGCGACGTCCTGCTCGCGAGCGCCGGCGTCAACGTCGCCCTCGCTTACCTGCCTTCGGCGCTCGCGTTCGATCCGGCACCCGCGGCGCGCGTCGTCATCCCGGGCGCGCTCGCGTCATTGATCGTCGCGCTCGACGCCTTCACGATGAACGTCGACCGCACGGCGCGGAACCCGAACCTGCTCTGGTCGGGCGGACAGCTCTGGCTCATCGACCACGGCGCGGCGTTCTACTGGCACCATGATTGGGACGGCGGCGTCGCGGGCGCCGCGCGCCCGTTCCCGCTCATCCGTGACCACGTGCTCCTGCCGTGGGCCGACGCGCTCGCCAGCGCGGGCGAGACGCTGCGCGCGCGGCTCGACGACGCGACGATCGCGCGCGTGCTCTCGTTCATCCCCGACGACTGGTTCGTCGCGACGCCCGAGCTGCCGACGCCCGCGGCGCAGCGCGCGGCCTACGCCGCGTTCCTGGGCGCGCGTCGCGCCGCGACCAACGTGTTCATCGAGGAGGCCGTGCGTGCCCGCGCCGCTCGCGTTTAGCTACGCCGTCGTGCGCGCCGTGCCGCGCGTCGAGCGGGAGGAGTTCATCAACGTCGGCGTCATCTTATTCAGCGCCGAGCGACGCTTTCTCGGGTGCCGTCTGCGCTTCGAGCGCGCGCGCGTCGCCGCGCTCGCGCCCGGCCTCGACACGGCGGCGCTCGAGTGTCACCTGGACGCGCTGCGGGCCGTGTGCGCGGGCGATCCGTCGGGCGGTCCCATCGCGGCGCTCTCGGCGTCGGAGCGCTTCCACTGGCTGGTCGCGCCGCGCAGCGCCTCGATCCAGACCTCGCCCGTGCACAGCGGCCTGACCGACGATCCGGCGGCCGCGCTCGAGCGCCTGTTCGAGGCGCAGGTCGCGGCCGCGCGCTGATTCGGCCGTCAGCCGATTTGCTTCAGCATCGTGTCGGCGTCGCTGACCTCGAACTTGCCGCCCTGCTCGACGTTGACCTGCTTGACGACGCCCTGATCGACCAGCAGCGAGAAGCGCTGCGCGCGCACGCCCATGCCGGCCTTCGACAGATCGACCTCGAGGCCGAGCTTGCGCACGAAGTCGGCGTTGCCGTCGCCCAGCATGCGCACCTTGCCGATGGCGCCCTGGTCCTGGCCCCACGCCGCCATGACGAAGCCGTCGTTGACCGACACGCACCAGACCTCGTCGACGCCGTGCGCCTTGAGCGCGTCGAGCTTCGCGACGTAGCCGGGCACGTGCTTCGCGGAGCACGTTGGCGTGTACGCGCCGGGCAGGCCGAAGATCACGATGCGCTTGCCCGCGGCCGCCTGCGCGACCTCGACGGGCTTCGGAGAGAGCGGACAGGCCTCGCCGAATTCGAGGCTCTCGTGCAGGGTCGCGGCGGGGAGGGTGTCACCAATTTTGATCATGCGGCGACTTTGGCTGACGACGAATGCCGCCGCAAGCCTTACGCGCCTCGTGATAGGAAGATCCGTCCTTGTCGTCATTGGGTCGGCACATGAAGAAGACGGTCTTGATCACGGGCGCGGCCGGAGGCGTGGGCGGCCACCTCCGTCGCTCGCTCGCCGACGCGTACGCATTGCGGCTGTCGGACGTGCGGCCCATCGCCGATCTCGCGCGCGGCGAGCGCTTCGTGAAGGCGAACCTCGCGCGCCTGCCGGACGCGCTGCGCATCACGAAGGGCGTCGACGCCGTCATTCACCTCGGCGGCTACTCCGTCGAAGGCCCGTGGGCCGACATCCTCGAGGCCAACATCGTCGGCTGCTACAACCTCTTCGAGGCGGCGCGGCGCAACGGCGTTCGGCGCGTGCTCTTCGCGACGAGCAACCACGCCGTCGGCTTCTACCCGCGCGACGCGCGCGTCGATCACCTCGCGCCCGTGCGGCCCGACAGCCGCTACGGCGTGTCGAAGGTCTTCGGCGAGGCGCTCGGCCGCCTGTACGCCGACAAGTACGGCCTCGAGATCTTCTGCATGCGCCTCGGCAACGTCGCCCCCTCCCCCGTCGATAAACGCCGCCTCTCGCTGTGGCTGAGCCCGCGCGATCTCGCGCAGCTGTGCACGATAGGCCTCGAGCACCCCGGCCTGCGCTTCGAGATCGTGTACGGCGTCTCGGGCAACGCGCGCAGCTTCTACGACAACGCGAACGCCGCGCGGCTCGGCTACCGACCACAGGACGACTCGGAGCCGCAGGCCGCCGCCGTCCTCGCGCGCGAGCCGCCCGGCAATCCGCGCTTCGAGGCGATCCAGGGCGGCCCGTTCGCCGTGCTCGAGGAGATCCCTAACCCGGCGGCGCGCCCGCGACGGACGCCACCAAAGAAACGTCCGCCCAAGCCCCCAGCGAAGGGTCACAAGAAGGTGAAGGGAATGAAGAGATGACGCTCGCGCCGCCGAAGTTGATCGCGCCGCCAGGCGCTTGCGACACGCACATTCACTTCTACGACGCGGCCGCCGCGGTCGCGCCCGGCGCGCCCATGCCGGGCGATCGCACGCTCGCCCAGTACCGGGCCGTGCAGGCGCGCCTCGGCCTCACGCGCGTCGTCGTCGTGCAGCCGAACGCCTACGTCGACGACAACCGCCTCGTGCTCGGCGCCATCGCCGAGCTCGGCGCGAACGCGCGCGGCGTCGCCGTCGTCAAGCCGGGCGTCAGCGACGGCGAGCTCGAGCGGCTCACGCGCGGCGGAATCCGCGGCGTGCGCATCATGAAGATGAACGGCGGCACGCTGGGCTTCGACGTCATGGACGCGCTCATGGCGCGCCTGCACGCCTTCGGCTGGTTCGCCAACCTCCAGCTCGACGGCCGCACGCTGCCCCAGCACGCCGCGCAGATCGCGCGCCTGCCGGGCCGCTTCGTGATCGATCACACCGGCAAGTTCCTCGAGCCCGTCACGCCCGACGACGACGCCTTTCGCGCGCTGCTCCGCCTCGTCGACACGGGCCGCTGCTGGGTGAAGCTCGCGGGCCCGTACGAGACGTCGAAGACGGGCGCGCCGTGCTACGACGACGTCAGCCGCCTCGCGCGCGCCCTCGTCGCGCACGCGCCCGAGCGGATGCTCTGGGCCAGCAACTGGCCGCACCCGAGCGCGGTCCCCACGCCGCCCGATGACGCCGACCTGCTCGATCTGCTGCTCGACTGGGCGCCGGACGCGCGCACGCGCGCGCGCATCCTCGTCGACAACCCGGCGGAGCTGTACGGCTTCGGTCGATGACGGTGACGACGGTGCGCCGTCATTTTGCGGGCAACCGCTCGACGAAGGCTATGAGCTCGGCGCGCGTCTCTGTCATGTTCGTGCTCGCGCTCGCGGCGTGTGACGGGCGCGCGCTCGAGATCGGCGGCGCTGTCGACGCGGGCAGCGACGGCGACGCGCCCGCGATCCCCGATTTCATCGGGCCGCCCGTCCTGTCGTGCGGGCGCGGCGTCGGTGTCGTCCCGCTCGCGTCGCCCTGCCAGGTGGGACGCGGCCCGATCTTCGAGGTCGACTGCGCCTACGGGCCGCAGGCGGACCAGGTCATTCGTTTCATGTTGGCGGTCAGCCTCTTCCTGAACGGCGGCGTCGAGACGACCGAGCCGAAGGTGACGCTCGGCGCGCCGCTGATCTTCGATGCGACTTTGTTGCCGACCTTCGCGAAGATCCTCGCGAACGGCGAGGGTTTTCAGCTGACGCGCATGAACGGCTTTCTCACGCTCACGAAGGCGTCGTTCACCGACCGTGCCTTCGACGGGTGGTTCTCACACCTCGACTTCGTGTGGACGGCGCCCGGCGGCGACACGTTGACGTGCACGCTCGACGACGGCCGCTTCTCGACGATTGCCGGCGCGTACGAATAGCGAGAGCGCCGCGTCAGGTGGTGCGTTCGCCAGCGCGCCGACGCGCCAACGCGGCTTGCGACGCCCCAATATTCAGGGGAAAGTCCGCCCTTCGTCTTTCCCCCACAAGGAGCCGTGCATGATCCGTTTCCGTTCTCTCCGCGCCGTGGGCGCGCTGTCGCTGCTGGCGCTCGGTCTCGGTGCGACGCAGGCCTGCACGTCGTCGTCGGGTCGAACGATCGGCGGCACCGCGGGCAGCTCGTCCGCGGGGGCCTCGGGATCGGCCGGCGCGACCTCGGGCTCCGCGGGCAGCGGCACGGCGGGCGAAGGCACGGCGGGCGCGTCCGCAGGCGGCTCCGGCTCCGCGGGCGCGACGGGCGGGACGGCCGGCGCCGCGGGCGGATCGACGGGGAGCGCGGGCGCGGGCACGGCCGGCGGAGGCTCGGCGGGAGCGACCGGCAACGACGCGTCGGTCGACAGCGCGTCACCGCCCTTCGACGCCGCTGGACGAACGCCGCCGACGTGCAAGACACCGAAGCCGAATCCGAACTCGGCGGCGAACCGGTCCGGCGAGTGCGACTACTTGCTTCAGAGCTTGGACTTCGACGACATGTACTCGTATCCGTCGCCCGCTGACTCGATCACTGTGACGAACTACGGTGAGGCCCTCGGCGCTTTCGAGATCAACAACTGTGGCCCCTACTGTTACAGCAAGGCGCTCACCGTCGGGATTGACATCGTGGGCGGTGGCACGGCAGCGCAAACACAGGGCGAGATCATCGTGCACTTCCCGACGACCGGGGCGGCGCTTCCAATCGCCACGGCGATCGGCCGCAGCTCTCTTGGGTGGATCCAGCTAGACGGCCCGACGATGCCGCCCTTCAAAATCACGGGACAGATGGTTTTGGAGACTTCGGGAGGCATCGTGACCGGCAAAGAGGTCAAGCAGCTCGCGTACGACAACTGGCTCGCG
>DATAZS010000142.1:0-2889 GCA_036271915.1 Polyangia bacterium | reverse complement strand
AGGACGACGTCGCCGCCCTGCTCGCTCACGATGCGCACATATTGAACGACGCCACCTTTCAGCGCGCTCGAGACGAGGAACGCGCCCGACGCGCGCAGATCGCCGAAGCGCGCGTCCGTCGATCCCGCGTTGGGCCAGTCGGCGAACACGCGCAATTTGCCCTGGAACGATTGCAGCAGCATCTCGGCGATCGTCGACGGCACCGTGTTGAAGTTCTCGATGCCGCCGCCGCCCGTGTGGATGTGCAGGTTCGCGTACGAGTGACCGCCGACCCACGACGCGAGGTGCGTGAGGATGTCGTTCGGATCGTGGCCCACGCGCGCGGCCGCTGGATAGAACGTGTTCGTTCCGTTGTCGTCGTCCCAGCGCGCCATCGCGGAGACCATGTTCTGCGCCGTCGCGAGCAACGTCGGATCGCTGCCGAGCCCGATCTGGCCGCCCGGATAGATGTGCTGAATGCCGATCGCGTTGCCGCCGTTCCAATCGAGCCCGACCTCGGTGTAACGGAACACGGTCTTGCCGTCCTTCACGAACGTCGGGAACGCCGAGAGGTTCGTGAGGCGATCCTGCCAGGTCGCGCGCAGATCGGCGTCCGTCCCCAACGCCGCGCCGAGATTGATCGACGCCTGCAAAAGAAGCCGCACGAGGCCGAGCGACATGACGCCGTTCGTTTGCGGGTACGGGTTGCCCTCGTGCTGCGCGTCGTCGTCGATGACATAGCGGGTGCCGTCCTTCGTGAGGTACGCCGCCCAGAACGTCGACATCTGCTTGAGCGTCGGATAGATGCGCGCCGCGTACGCCGGATCGCGCGTCACGTCGTAGTGCATGATCATGTCGGTCGCCGCGTAGGCGTTGTTGAACTTCTGGTTCCACTCGTTCGTGTCGGCGCTGCCGCTCGGAATGGGCCCGATGTGCACGCGATAGTACGCGCCCGCGTAGCCCTCTTTCGTCGCGAGCGCCTGCGCGTTCGGCACCCAGGCGATCACGGGCTGGTCATAGCTGTCGGCGAGCTCGACGTGGTTCGTGGGGAACGATGCGTAGAACGGGACCTCGTAGTTGTAGTTGAGCGTGTAGTCGCCGTTCCACGCCGGATCCTTCATGACCCAGTTGCCCCACAGGCCCGGCGGCTGTTCGCCCGTTCGCGAGACGCACGCGAGGAAGTACAGGGACGCGTAGTACTCGCGCTCGAGCGTCTTGTCGGGGATCTCGACGAACGATTTTCGAAAGAACGCGTCCCACCACGCGCGCTGCGCGCTCTCGAACGTCGCGACGTCGGCGGGCGCGAGCGCGGCGACGCTCGCGAGCACGGTCGTCTGATAGGCGGCGGCGTCGAGGTTGCTCATGACGCCTGTCACGAGCGCCACCGTGCTGCCCGAGGTGAGCGTGAACGTGAGCACGCCGTTCGCGACCGTGCCCGCGACGCCGACGGCGCGCGTGGCGACGCGCACGCGCCGCGTCGCCTGACCACCGACCGTGTCGCTCGCGTCGGCGCGCACGTCGCGGTAGAGCACGTCGCCCGACGCGCCCGTCGCGGTCGCGTAGCTGTTGTCCGCGCCCACGGACAGCGACGCGCTGACGTCGACGGCGCCGCCGCCCGCGAGCGTGAGCTGCGTGATGACCTTGTTCCGCGTCGAGTCGTCGGCCTGCACCCACGTCTTCGTCGTGAGCGTCTTGCCGCCCGCCGTGAACGTACCCGTGACCTCGCCGTGGCCGAAGTCCTCGACCATCTGATACGTCGCGCCCGCCAGGCTCGGGATCGCGAGCGCGAGCTGCGCCATGGCCTTCACCTTGGCCTCCGAGAGCGACCAGAACTCGTTCTTGTGCAGGTTGAAGGTCAGCGCGTCGGCGCCGCCGAAGATCGCGACGCCCAGATCGCCGTTGCCGAGCAGCGGCGCGTCCGTCGTCTGATCGGTGTCGGTGAGCTTGGGCGGCGCCGTCATCGTCGCCTTGTAAAGGAGGGCCTGGTTGGGCCACGCGACGGGCGGCGTGACGACATCGCCGGATCCGGCGTCGGTGGGCGAGGCGCCCGCGGCACCCGAGACGTCACCCGTCGCGCGCCCGTCGTCCGACGTCGCGGCGTCCCGCGGCGCGACGTCGCCCGAGGCGCCGGACGCGCCCGCGACTCCCGCGCTGCCTGCCGCGCCAGCGCCCGCCGCGCCGCCGCTCCCGCTCTTGGCGGCGCACCCCGTCATCGACAAGGCAACGACCACGACGCGGACGCGGGTGCGCATGACGGAGAAGACGACCGACGCCGCCGCGGCAGGCACGCGACCGAGCGGAGGCGAGTTACCCGCCCAGGAACATGCGGTACGCGGGGTTGCTCGTCTCGTCCTCGAAGGGGTAGCCGAGGGCGCGCAGGCGGTCCGTGAAGCGCGCGCGGTCGGCGGGCGGCACGCGCATGCCCGCGAGGATGCGCCCGTAGTCGGCGCCGTGGTTGCGATAGTGGAAGAGCGTGATGCTCCAGTCCGCGCCCATGGCGTCGAGGAACTTCGCGAGCGCGCCGGGCCGCTCGGGAAACTCGCACCGGAACAGGATCTCGTCGTGCAACGCAGGCGCTCGGCCGCCCACCATGTAACGCACGTGCAGCTTCGCCGTCTCGTCGGCGCTGATGTCGATGACCTCGTAGCCACGCCCCGTCAGATCGGCGATCACGGCCGGCTTGTCGCGCGTGGCGTCGGCCAGCTTGAGACCCACGAAGACGTGCGCCGCGCCGTCGTCGGCGTAGCGGTAGTTGAACTCGGTGATCGTGCGCGCGCCCAGCACGTCGACGAAGGCGCGGTAGCTGCCGGGCGTCTCGGGGATCGTGACGCCCAGCAGGATCTCGCGCGCCTCGCCGATCTCGGCGCGCTCGGCGACGTGACGTAGCCGGTCGAAGTTCATGTTGGCGCC
>DATAZS010000141.1:0-6480 GCA_036271915.1 Polyangia bacterium | reverse complement strand
CGAACGGCGTCACGCGCCCGCGCGCGAGGAACCTCGCCGAAGGTTGCGCCGCGCGAGCGCTGGCGAGCCCTCGTGACGCTGAGCCAGGATCTCTTTCACCGAGCGGGACGACGACTGGCTGCGGGGGCTGCCGGGACGCGACCGACCGCGCGCGCGGCGTGGGCGTGGGCGCTCGACCGCGCGACGACGGGGCGGCGGCGACTCGGGCCGGCGCTGCGTGCGTGGCGGGTCTCGGGGACGCGGCGCGCGCGCGCCCTCGGCGAGCGTGCCTTCGTTCAACTGTTCCAGCTCTTCGTCGATTTTCCGGCCGAGCGTCCCGACGCCAAGACGACGCTCGCGGCCGCGGTCGCGCTCATCGTCGTGTGCGGGCTCTCGGCGAGCGTGCTCGCGCACGTGCGCCTCACGCCGCCGCCGCCCGACGCGATGGTTCAGCCAGATGCGCAGCCAGATGCGCAGCCAGACGCGCAGCCGAACGCGCGGCGCTGACCTTCACGCCGCGGGCGGCGGGCTCTCGGCGAGCGCGCGGGCGTACGCCGCGACGATCCGCCGTGTCTCCTCGAGATCGACGGTGATCTCGCCCGCCTTCGCGGCGCGCTCGAGGTCGAACACGCCCCACCCCTTCGCGTCCTTGGGCATGGTCGGCGTGCGCGGCACCATGTGCGCGTGAAAGTGCGGCGAGCTCTCGCCCATCGCGGCCGTGTAGATGCGCAGCGCGCCCGTCACCTGCTCGAGCACGCGCTCGAAGTGGCGCAGCGCCGGACCGAAGGCGCGCACCTCGGCGTCGTCGAAGTGCGCGGGCCCCGCGACGTGCCGACGGCTCACCATCATCATCCATCCCGGGACACCGGGCGGCGACGGCGCGGCGCGTACGTGCCAGAGCGCGTCCTCGTAGAGAGGTTCGACGCGGCCGGGGCCGGACAGGGTCGCGCACACGGCGCAGGACGGAGCGGAGCTCATGCGCGCCAGCATCGCACGCCGGTTGACCGAAGCAATGCGCCTTGCGAGGCTCGCGGACAATGGCGCGCCTCGGTCGACTCGGCTCAGCGCTCGTCGCGTCGTCCTTCGTGATGGCGCGCGCGGCGGCGGCGACGACCTATTCGATCGCGGTTCACGGTGACGATCTGAATCCGGGGACGGCGGCGCAGCCGCTGCAGACGATCCAGGCCGCCGCCGATCTCGCGCAGGCAGGTGACACGATCATCGTCGAGCCTGGGCAATACGCCGGCTTCGCGTTCAGCTTCGGCCGCCAGCAGACGGGGACGCAGCTCGAGCCCATCACGTTCGTCGCGCGGCCCGGCGTCGCCATCGTGAGCCCCAACGCCCACACCCCCGACGGCATCGACGTCGAGGGCGCGAGCTGGGTCGTCATCGACGGCTTCGAGGTGCGGACCGTGCCAGGCGCTGGCATCCGCGTCGTCTCGGGGGCCACGAACTCCGTGGGCGTCACGATCCGCAACAACGACGTCCACGACAGCGTCATGTGGGGCATCTTCACGAGCCACGTCGACTCGCTGCTCATCGAGAACAACAGCGTCACGGGCGCGCAGACCCAGCACGGCATCTTCGTGTCGAACGCGTGCGTGAGCCCCGTCGTGCGCGGCAACGTCCTCGCGAGCAACGCGGGCGCGGGCCTCTACCTCGACGGAGACGCCGCGCAGGGCGGCGCGGGCGTCATCACGGGCGCGCTCGTCGAGAAGAACGTCATTCACGACAACAGCGCCAGCCTCATGGGCGCCGCGGGCATCAGCTGCGACGGCGTGCAGGTCTCGCGTCTGCGCAACAACCTCATCTACGCCGAGCACGGCAGCGGCATCTCGCTGTTCCGCGGCGACGCGGCGATGCCGTCCACGGGCAACGTCGTGGTCAACAACACGATCGTCGTCGCGAGCGACGGCCGATGGCCGCTCGACGTGCGAGGCGCGTCGACCGGGAACACGGCGCTCGACAACATCCTGCTGAACAGCGGCACGAGCGACGGATCGATCGACGTCAGCGCCGACAGCCTCATGGGGTTCACGAGCGACTACAACGTCGTGCTCGACCGCTTCACGCTCGACGACGTCACGACGGCGACGCTCGACGCGTGGCGCGCCATGACGAAGCAAGACGCCCACTCGCTCGTCGTGCCCGCGAGCGCGCTCTTCGTGAACCCCGCCTCCAACGACTATCACCTTTTGGCAACCGCCGTTGCCGTCGGAGGAGGCACGACGACGGGTGAGCCCGCCGACGATCTCGACGGCACGCCACGCCTCGGGCAGGACGACATCGGGGCCTACCAGCAGTGCTGCCGTCCGGACGCGGGCGCCGACGCGGCCTCGAGCGCCGACGCGGGTGACGATGTCCCGTCGGCCGACGCGAGCCGCGACGCCGCGGACGCGCGCGCCGACGACGCGCGCGAGGGCATCGACGACGCGAACGTCGACGCGCGCGCCGAGAACGACGCGGGCCACTCGAAGACGGGGGCTTCTTCGAGTGGCTGCGCGTGCGCGACCACGGCGCACGCGCAGTCTCCGGATTGTTCGTCGCTCGGTCTCCTCGCGGTCGCGTCGGCGATCGGCGGGCTGCTCCTCGGGCTCAGGCGCCGGTCGTCACGTCACGCCGGGTAACGGCAGGCCGCCAGTGTCGGCCCAACTTCTTCATCGCGCGCGAATAGAGGACGCGCACGGTCGAGTGGGTGACCCCCAAGTCGAAGGCGACCTCCTTGCGCGTCTTCCCGGCCTCGACCAGCTCGAGGATCTCCCTCTCGCGTCGGCTGAGCGGCGGCCCGGCCTCCCCGGTCCCGTCGCCGCTCCAACCGCCCCCCGTCGCCAGTTCGGGCTGATCGAGCCCAGGAACGATTCCGTCCGTGGGCCTGAGGCGCTCTTCTTCAATGAGTGCAAGTGCGTGCGTGGCCATCGATGTCCCTCCCCGGCCACACGAGGAGCAAGACCGGGGCCGAGGGCCAACCCCGCAAAATCAGCGCGTGTACGCCCCGCGATTGCACAATCTGTGCAGCAGACTGTGCAGACTGACCGGCGATGGTCCGCTCAGAGCAACCGGCCGCGCAGGATGATGGCGGCGACGCTGAAGTAGATGACGAGGCCGCTGACGTCGACGAGCGTCGCCACGAGCGGCGCGCAGGCGCTGGCCGGGTCGAAGCCGACGCGACGCAGACCGAAGGGGAGCATCGACCCAGCGAGGCTGCCCCAAAGGACGACGCCCACGAGGCTGGCCGCGACCGTCATGGCGACGGCCGTCGCGTGATCGCCGTAGGCGTGGAACACCGTGGACCAGATCATGATGCGCATGAAGCCGATGACGGCCAGCACGGCGCCGAGGCCGATCCCGATGAAGAGCTCGCGCCGCATGACGCGCCACCAGTCTCGGATGCGCACCTCGCCCAGCGACATCGCGCGGATGACGAGCGTGCTCGCCTGTGAGCCCGAGTTGCCGCCGCTCGAGATGATGAGCGGCACGAAGAGCGCGAGCACGACGGCGCGCGCGATCTCTTTTTCGAAGTAGCCCATGGCCGTCGCCGTGAGCATCTCGCCGATGAAGAGCGCCGCGAGCCAACCGACGCGCTTCTTGAGCAGCTGCGGCAGGCTGATGCGCAGGTACGGCTCGTCGAGCGCCTCGACGCCGCCGAACTTCTGGATGTCCTCGGTGGCGGCCTCGCGCACGACGTCGACGACGTCGTCGACGGTGACGACGCCCTTCATGCGGCCCTCGCCGTCGACGATGGGCAGCGCCTTCAGGTGGTACTGCTCGAACATGCGCGCGACGTCCTCTTGCGGCAGGTCTTGCTGGATCGAGACGACGTCGGTCTTCATGACGGCGCGCACGGTCGCCGTGCCGCTCTCGACGAGGAGCTGCCAGAACGGGACGACGCCCAAGAGTCGCTGATCGGTGTCGAGCACGTAGGCGTACGGCAGCGAGTGCCGCCGCTCGCGCAGCTGCTGGCGCAGGTAGCGCACGGCCTCGTCGATCGACATGTCGGCGCGCAGGCGCGAGTAACGCGGATCCATGAGGCCGCCCGCGCGGTCCTCGGCGTGCGCGAGCAGCGCGCTGACCTCGCGTCGCGTGGCCTCGTCGAGCAGGCCCATGAGCGCCGGCTTGTCCTCGTCGGAGGCGGCTTGCACGACGTCGGCGGCGTCGTCGGGCGGCAGCACGCGGATCCACGTGCGCTTCTCGGCGGGCGCCATCGTCGCGAGCAGCTCGGCCTGATCGGCGGCGCCGATCGCGAGGAAGAAGTCACCCGCCTGTTCGCGCGACAGGAGGTGAAACGCGAGCGCGCGATCGGCGCGCGTGAGCAACGGCCAGGTGTCGCGCACCTCCGTCTCCGTGATCCGATCGGAGGTCTCGGGGTGGATGGGTGCTTCCGGCACGGCGTCGCTCATGATGGCGAGACTATGCCTCAGCGCCGCGTCCGCGGCGCATGCCGAATCTGCAACGTGACGCCGGTCGCGGCGGCGTCGCGCCTACTTGGCGGCGGTGAGAGCGTTGGCCCAGCGCTGAACGCAGTCGAGCTCGGTGGAGCTCAACGGTCCTCCGAGCGCCGGCATCAGCGATCCACACGGCACGGGCGGGCTCGAGGTTAGCTTCTCGAGGAACAAGCCGCGCGCCGGGTTGCTGCCGGCGACGAGGTACGGCATTCCCACCTTGGTGCACTGGGACATGAAGCCCGAGCCGCCGCCTGTCATCGGCGAGACGCCGACGAGCTTGTTCTGCCAGTTCGTCGACGCCATGTCGAAGTTCGCAGCCGTGCCCTTGGCGTCGTGGCACGCGCCCGGGGACGAGCACTGATGCATGGCGAAGATCGGCAGCGCGTTGCAGGGGCCCGTGCCCGTCGTGCCTCCCGCTCCACCCGATCCCGTGGCCCCGGCGGTTCCGCTCGTCCCCGCGGTTCCGCCGCCCGCGCCCGCGGCGCCCGTGCTGTTCGTGTTCACGATGATGACGAGGCCCCCGATGTCGTCCAAGCCGCAGCTCGGGATCGCGATCGGGTTCGGAAAGCTCAGCTGCTCGAGCACGGCGTTCGACGCCGAGGTGAGGAACAAGCGCGGCGTCTCGTCGCCCGGCGTGACTGTGCCCGTCGTCCCCGACATGGCGTCGCACGAGAACACGCTCTTTGTCTCGTTCATGAAGACCTGGAGCGTCGTCACGCCGGCCTGTGTACACGACACGAACGGGCCGTTCTGGTCGCCCGTGCTGAGCTTCCAAGTCATGTGCACGGTGGGAGCGGCGCACCCGCCGCTGCCCGCCGCGCCGCTGCCCGCGCCGCCGCTCGAGCCGGCGGTCATCATCATGATCGATCCTCCGCCGCCCGCGTCCCCGCCCTGACCTGAGCTACCCGCCGCGCAACCGGCGACGGCTGCGAAGGCGGAGGCCATGAAGAAAGTCTCGAAGCGAAGTCCGGAGCGCATGCCGGCAGTTTCGCATGGGAATTCGCGATCGCGCCACGCGCATTGGCGCATCGGCGACGAAAGCGATGCACGACACGGCGCGACAGCCGTCAGCGAGCTTGCGCGAGCGCGCGGCGGATCAAGTCGGGAGGCACGTCGGGCGCCGGCAGCCGCGAGGCGCGCCGGCCTTTCTTGGCGGCCGGCTCGAACCACGTGCGCACGTCGGCGTCGAGGCCGATGCCGTGCATGTAGTTGTAGACGGCCTTGCGCAGGCCGTGGCCGAGCCCCTCGTGGTCGCAGCCCACGGGATCCTCGAACGGCAGCTCGTTGCGCGCGAACGTCGTCTTGGGCTCGGGGCGCAGGCGAATGCCGAAGACGTCGGGGCGCTGGCCGATGGGGCTGTGCGCCGTCGCCGCGAAGCGGTGCCAGAACGCGGACTGAATGCAGCCCTCGCCGAAGAGCTGGCGCACGCGCTCGAGCGCGTCGACGGTCTCCTGCTCCGTCTCCGTCGGGAAGCCGTACATGAGGTAGGCGTGGACCATGACGCCCGCGTCGGTGAAGGCGCGCGACACGCGCGCGACCTGTTCGACCGTCACGCCCTTCTTCATCAAAGACAGCAGGCGGTCGGACGCGACCTCGAGGCCGCCGCTCACGGCGACGCAGCCCGAGCGCGCGAGCAGCGCCGCGAGCGCGGGCGTGAAGGTCTTCTCGAAGCGGATGTTGCCCCACCACGTGATCGTGACGTTGCGCGCGAGCAGGCGCTCGGCGAGCGCGCGCAGGCCCGCGGGGGGCGCCGCCTCGTCGACGAAGTGGAAGCCCGTCTGGCCCGTCTCGGCGACGAGCGCGACGATGCGATCGACGAGCAGGTCGGCGGCGAGCGGATCGTAGCGGCCGATGTAGTCGAGCGTGATGTCGCAGAACGTGCACTTCTTCCAGGAGCAACCGCGCGCCACCGTCAGCTTGTTCCAGCGGCCGTCGGACCACAGGCGGTGCATCGGGTTCAGCATCTCGAACAGCGAGACGTAGCGGGCGAGCGGCAACCCCTCGTACGTCGGCGTCCCGGTTTCGCGGTGATGCAGATCGCCGAGCTCCGGCGTCGATT
>DATAZS010000140.1:0-2138 GCA_036271915.1 Polyangia bacterium | reverse complement strand
CCAACTGCTGCGCGGCAACCGCGGCGATCGCGGGCACGCGAACGTCCAGGTCGATGGCGCGACCGAGGCGGACGCGCTCGCCGCTGGGCCGCCCGTGCTGCTCATCCACGGCTACCTCGCGACGAAGGGCTCGCTGCACCTGCTCGAGGAGCACCTCGCGCGCCGTGGGCACGTCGTCATGAGCTTCCGCTTCGGCCCCATCAACCTGGGCGACATCCGCGACTCCGCCGGCCTCGTCGCGCGCAAGGTCGAGTCCATCGTCGCGCAGACGGGCGTCACGCAGGTCGATATCGTCGGGCACTCGATGGGCGGCCTCGTGGGCCTCTACTACCTCAAGCGGCTCGGCGGTCGCCACCGCGTGCGGCGCCTCGTCCTGCTGGGCACGCCGACGCGGGGCACGTGGTCGGCGCTGCTGGGCCTATTCACGGCGCCGCTCGGCCTCGCGAGCTTGCAGCTCCTGCCCGGAAGCCCCTTCCTGCGCGAGCTCGCCGAGACGCCACTGCCCCCGGGCGTCGACGTCGTGTCCGTGGGCGCGCTGCGCGATTGGCTCGCGCCCGTCGCGCGCACGGTGCTCGATGGCGTGCGCCACGTGTCGGTCTCGAGCAGCCATTCGGGCCTGCTCGTCGACGACGAAGTCGCGGGAGTCGTCGACGGTCTTCTGCGCGCGCCCGGGCCACGCGAGGCGCCCGTCGCGCAGGACGTCAACGCAGACACCCGAGTTGACGGCACGCCGCGCCCAACATAAAATATCGAAGTTTTGAGCACATTTAGGCCACCCTCCGCCGAAACAGACGGGAGCTCCGTGGGCTCAGAGACCATCCTGTGGGCGCTGAGATTCATTTCGGGCAAGTATCAAGGCGGTGAATTTCCGCTGCGGCCCCACCGCGAGATCATCATCGGCCGCTCTTCCGAGCTCGACATGGTCCTCGTCGAGGACATGGTGTCGCGCAAGCACGCCAAGATCACGACCGACGACAAGGCCGTCACGATCCAGGATCTCGGCTCGACGAACGGGACCTTCGTCAACGGCGAGAAGGTTCGCAAGGTCGAGCTCAAGGACGGCGATCGCATTCTGATCGGGACGTCGATCATCAAGCTGGTCTTCGTCGACGGCGAGCTCACGAACCACATGACGGAGACGGAGGCGCGTTCGAAGCTGGCGACCACGGGCAACAAGCGCCCGCCGCCCAAGTCGATGACGGGCAGCATCGAGGAGATCCCGCTGCCGGATCTGCTGCAGCTGCTGTCGACGAGCAAGAAGTCGGGCGTCATCGTCATCCGCGGCGACGCGGGCGTCGGCAAGGTCTACCTGCGCAAGGGGCAGATCTACTTCGCGAGCATCGACGACAGCTTCAAGATGGGCCCCAAGAAGGCCATGATCCGCATGCTGACGTGGACGGCCGGCTTCTTCGAGCTCGAGCCACCCGACGAGCGCGCCGTGCTCGAGGAGCTGCAAGACTCGACCGAGGGGCTGCTCATGGAGGGCATGCGCCAAATGGACGAGTACCAGGTGATCTCGGAGAAGCTGCCGCCCATGTCGGCTGGCATCTCGATCCCGCGGCCGCTCGAGCCGAAGCTGCGCGATCTCGCGCCCGAGGAGCTCGACGTGTTCCAGGCGGCGCTCACGGCCGGCACGCTGCGCGCGCTGTTCGACGAGTGCCCGCTCACGGACCTCACGGTCGCCGAGAAGGTCAAGTCGCTCCTCGAAAAGGGCTTCTTGACCGCAGCTGGCTAGGCGAAGCGCTCAGTCTTTTCGTGTCGAAGACGTTCAGTCTTCGATCGCTTTGAACTCACCGCTCGGCTTCGCGTGCTCGTGATGATGGTGCGTCGGCCGCGGCGCGGCTGACGACGCCGGCGTGACCTTGGGCGCCGCTTTGGCGGGCGGCGCCGCGGCGGGGACGGGCACGGGCGCGACGACCTCTGCAGCTGGCGCGGGTGCGGGCCGCGCGATGGGGAGCTCCTCCGCGGGCGGCGCCGCGACCGGCGCCGGCGCCGGCGCCGGCGCGGTGCCTGAATGCGACCTCGCGCGAAGCGCGACCACGACGATGATTCCAGCGGCGAACGCTGTCATGGCACCGATGAGCGCGCCCCGAGCGCGCGCGGGCACACGCGCGCTCTCGACGTGCTCGGTCACCGCG